>NZ_JAUSWN010000055.1:0-1149 GCF_030815255.1 Hathewaya limosa | reverse complement strand
CGTGGTAACATGTTCAGCTGACTCATACTAATAGGTCGAGGACTTGACCAAATAAATATTCATTATACAATTTTGAGAGAGCAATCTCTTAAAAATTAATAAGTGTTAAAGAAATCCGGTGACAATGGCGTAAAGGTAACACCCCTTTCCATACCGAACAGGTAGGTTAAGCTTTACAGCGCTGATGGTACTGCAGGGGCAGCCTTGTGGGAGAGTAAGACGTCGCCGGGTAAAAACACGTTCCGCGATAGCTCAACGGTGGAGCACTCGGCTGTTAACCGATAGGTTGAAGGTTCGAATCCTTTTCGCGGAGCCATTTTATTTTTTGATAAATTGAATATTTAAATAAAATCAAAACCTAGTTTACTTAACTAGGTTTTTTATTATATATTTTAAGAAAAAAATTACTTATAACCCTAAGAAAATCTAGAATATTGATTAAAAACAACAATAAACTAAAAATAAGAAATAAAATTTATAATTGCACTAGAAGATTGAATTAAAAAAATCTATATACTTAATTTATGTAAACCAATATCGCATGTAATAAGAAAATAATGCTGAATATATAGTTATTGTAAAAGCTGTATAAAAAAAGATTGAAATTCTACAAAAAACATAAATATTGTCTAAGAATAAAAGTAGAAATGTAAAATAGTTTTAAGGAAGACCTACTTAATTATAATATGGTGTAACAAAATCTATAAGTAGATCAGGTGATAGTATGATTTATTTAAAAATGAAGTGTTCTAAATAAAAGTTATGAAGCTTAATGTAAAAAAGAATGACTATTTATTTTACATTAAGTTTTAGGCTTAATTTTTATATGAGATTTAAATCTAATTAATTGAAAAATGTTGCTTATTTTTATAGATAGTTTTAGATATTTTTATTTTGTGTATATGAATCAATTAAAGATAAAATAGTTAAATTAATAACATATACTTTACCAAGTGTATCTATAATAGAAAAAAAGATAAAAAAGAAGAAAAATGTAATAAATACAGTTTAATTTAAATAAAAAGGGGTAAAATTAATTATATAAATATCATTATATGATATTATATATCTTGTCGCTGCGGCAACGCAGTAAAACAACAAAACAAATTAAAAAATGTTTAAAAAGTTGTTGACAAAGAAAAACAAATT
>NZ_JAUSWN010000054.1:0-1270 GCF_030815255.1 Hathewaya limosa | reverse complement strand
GGTTCTGTTAATTAATTATGAAAGATTAACTATCTCAATCGCAAAATTACGAATTTAAGCGTTAGCTTGGAATAATTATATATATAAATTTAAAATTGGGTATGACAAAAAGAACTATCTAAATGTTATTTTTTTTAAGCCGTTAGGCTGTTAATAACCAGCTAGATTTTTCAATACTATTAAATTTTACTCCTGCAACTTCCATAGGTGATAAGTTGCTTAAAGAGGAATGAGGTCTTATAAAATTGTAGTGGAAAATAAACATAAATATAAGAGAATTAGCACTTTTAAAGGAATTAAATCCTTTTTTACGCTTATACCAGTATTTAAAAGATTTATTAAAGGATTCTATAAGATTGTTACTTATATCATCACGAAAGCTTTGAACTTTAATATGTTTAGCAGTAGGAAATATATTTTTAACTGCTTGATTATAAGATGGCAATCTATCTGAAACTATAGAATTAGGAGTTCCTAACTTTTTGCTAGAATTTAATACTGTATAAGCTTGATCACTATCTCTGCTTGGTGTTAGATGATGAGAAACTATTAATCTAGTTTCGGAATCAATTACTAACCAAAGATAATGTTTTTTCCCGTTTATAAAAACTACAGTTTCATCGGCATGCCATTCATCTGAATCAGATAAATGTATAGAAGAAAATATATCATCGTATATTTTTTTAAACATTGGAGCAAATTTTTTAGTCCAAGATGCAATAGTAACATGAGATACTTTAATATTCATCGTGATTTTAAAGTACTCAGAAATTCTTCTTGTTGAAGAATCATTATGAAAATATAGTGTTAAAGCATTTAGAATAACAGAAATAGGATATCTCATACCTTTAAAATTATTTTTGCCATGGATTAGATGGTCAGATGAATGCAAAATAGCTGACGCTTTTACTTGAACAAGTATATGATTACACTTTCTATTACCACATTTATACCGAGTATACTTGGGGTAATCATGATGAATATATGTCGCTTTGCCACATAAGGGACAACGAGGATATTCAGAGAGCTTTCGCTCTTTCGGCGTAGCCGATGGTGCAAATTGTCTTTTACACTCTTTACATTGATATTTTTGATTTCCTTGTTTGTCTTTTCCGAATTTAAACAATTTCAAACTGTGGCATCTAGGGCATTTTAATTTAGCTTTTGACATTGAACTAATCTCCTTTCCGAGGGGGATAATGATTTTGTGGTGAAACTATTGTAACTCTAGGGATGAGATAGTTCAATGTTCATATAACTTAACAGAACG
>NZ_JAUSWN010000053.1:0-1392 GCF_030815255.1 Hathewaya limosa | reverse complement strand
AATGCATGTTGAAATGATTAAAGGAGTAATCCGCTTTGAGATGGACCCGCGGCGCATTAGCTAGTTGGTGAGGTAACGGCTCACCAAGGCGACGATGCGTAGCCGACCTGAGAGGGTGATCGGCCACATTGGGACTGAGACACGGCCCAGACTCCTACGGGAGGCAGCAGTGGGGAATATTGCGCAATGGGGGAAACCCTGACGCAGCAACGCCGCGTGAGTGATGACGGTCTTCGGATTGTAAAGCTCTGTTTTCAGGGACGATAATGACGGTACCTGAGGAGGAAGCCACGGCTAACTACGTGCCAGCAGCCGCGGTAATACGTAGGTGGCGAGCGTTGTCCGGATTTATTGGGCGTAAAGCATGCGTAGGCGGATACTTAAGTGGGATGTGAAATCCCGGGGCTCAACCCCGGTGCTGCATTCCAAACTGGGTATCTAGAGTACAGGAGAGGAAAGCGGAATTCCTAGTGTAGCGGTGAAATGCGTAGAGATTAGGAAGAACACCAGTGGCGAAGGCGGCTTTCTGGACTGTAACTGACGCTGAGGCATGAAAGCGTGGGTAGCAAACAGGATTAGATACCCTGGTAGTCCACGCCGTAAACGATGAGTACTAGGTGTCGGGGTTTCAATACTTCGGTGCCGCAGTTAACACATTAAGTACTCCGCCTGGGAAGTACGATCGCAAGATTAAAACTCAAAGGAATTGACGGGGGCCCGCACAAGTAGCGGAGCATGTGGTTTAATTCGAAGCAACGCGAAGAACCTTACCTGGGCTTGACATCCCAAGAATCCTGTGGAAACACGGGAGTGCCCTTCGGGGAACTTGGTGACAGGTGGTGCATGGTTGTCGTCAGCTCGTGTCGTGAGATGTTGGGTTAAGTCCCGCAACGAGCGCAACCCTTGTTGTTAGTTGCTACCATTAAGTTGAGCACTCTAGCAAGACTGCCTGGGTAACCAGGAGGAAGGTGGGGATGACGTCAAATCATCATGCCCCTTATGTCCAGGGCTACACACGTGCTACAATGGTTGGTACAAAGAGAAGCAAGACCGTGAGGTGGAGCAAATCTCATAAAACCAATCTCAGTTCGGATTGTAGGCTGAAACTCGCCTACATGAAGCTGGAGTTACTAGTAATCGCGAATCAGAATGTCGCGGTGAATGCGTTCCCGGGCCTTGTACACACCGCCCGTCACACCATGAGAGTTGGTAACACCCGAAGTCCGTGAGGTAACCGCAAGGAGCCAGCGGCCGAAGGTGGGATCGATGATTGGGGTGAAGTCGTAACAAGGTAGCCGTAGGAGAACCTGCGGCTGGATCACCTCCTTTCTAAGGAGAATTCTATAAGACGATGTTCTTATAGTAGCGAGTATCTACTCTGTTTAATTTTGA
>NZ_JAUSWN010000052.1:0-1475 GCF_030815255.1 Hathewaya limosa | reverse complement strand
CATACAATCCCATAACTGTTCTTCCACAGGTTGTTTTACCACATCCAGATTCTCCAACCAATCCTAAAGTTTCACCTTTTCTGATTGTAAAACTAACATCATCTACAGCCTTTAATATTGCCTTAGGCCCTACTTTAAAATATTTTTTTAAATTTTTAACTTCTATAAATTCCTGTGCCATAGTTACTTACCCCCTTACCTTTAAAACACTAGGTGTATCTACTTTTGGAGCATATGGATGATACAACCAACAACTTACTTGATGAGTATCTGTTACCACATTAGTATCAGGCATCATTTCTTTACATATTTCCATGCAATATTCGCATCTATCTGCAAATGGACATCCTACTGGTGGTTTTATTAAATCTGGTGGTGTTCCTCCTAATGAATAAAGTTTATCTTTATTCTTAGTATCTAGTCTTGGTACTGATTGAAGTAATGCCCATGTATATGGATGTTTAGGATTATAGAAAATTTCATCCTTTGTTCCTCTTTCTATAATTTGTCCTGCATACATTACTTGAATTTTATGTGCAACATCTGCAACTACTCCTAAGTCGTGTGTTACTAGAATTACTGCTGTACCTAATTTCTTTTGAAGATCTGCTATAAGTTCCATAATTTGTGCTTGTATAGTAACGTCTAATGCTGTTGTTGGCTCATCTGCTATAAGAATCTTTGGATTACAAGCAAGAGCTATTGCTATCATTGCCCTTTGTCTCATACCACCTGAAAATTCATGTGGATATTGTTTAGATCTTTTTTCTGCATTAGGAAGTCCAACTAATTTTAGCATTTTTATTGCTTCTTCAAGAGCTTCTTTCTTATTCATACCTCTATGAATAATTAAACTTTCTGCTATTTGTTTTCCAACAGTCATAGTTGGATTTAAAGAAGTCATAGGGTCTTGGAATATCATTGATATTTCTGCCCCTCTTAATTCTCTCAATTCTTTCTTAGACATTTTAACTACATCTTTACCATCAAATAAAATTTCAGAGCCTTCCTTTATTTCTCCTGGAGGCATAGGAATTAATCCCATTATTGATTTTGATGTTATAGTTTTTCCACAACCTGATTCTCCAACAACTGCTAGTGTTTCGCCTTTATTTAATTCAAAACTTACGCCTCTTACTGATTGTACCTCACCTGCATAAGTATGAAATGAAACTCTTAAATCTTTAACTTCTAATATTTTATCCATACTTTTTCACTCCCCTTCTACTGACGTAATTTTGGATCTAAAGCGTCTCTTAGTCCATCACCAAGTAATTGGAATGAAAGCATTGTTAAACTTATCATTAACGCTGGGAAAATCATATGATGTGGACTGAATATCATAGTATCTTGAGCATCTGATGCTAACGCACCCCAACTAGTATTTGGTGACTGAATTCCTAATCCTATGAAACTTAAGAAAGCTTCTCCAAATATAAATCCAGGTATATCAAAAGTAATGGAAACTATAATAA
>NZ_JAUSWN010000051.1:0-2071 GCF_030815255.1 Hathewaya limosa | reverse complement strand
TTTAATTTTCAAAGATCAATTTCTCACTTTCAACCGCTCTCACCAAGCGACTTACTTATAATATCAAATTTCTTTTTCTTTGTCAACAACTTTTTTTAAATTTTTTAATTTAATTTGTTGTTTTACTGCGTTGCCGCAGCGACAAGATATATAATATCATATAAAGAATAGTATATCGCTCCGTAATAAGTTAAATATACGGTTCTACTTTTATTTACTTATTTTTTCTTAATATAACTCTAAATTTCTTATATTGACATGCCCGGCAGAGTTTTAGTCGAATTTTGTTACTATATGTATCTTGTATCATTAAAACCTTGAATTTTAAATGTTTTAATAAATCTCTTACTTTATTTCCATTGACAAGTTATACCTAGTAAGAATAGTATATGAACTAAGTAATAAACTTGAATAGGGGGAATTATATTGACGAAAACCAATAATCTAGTCCAAGGTGGTATCCTAAAATCTCTAGTATCTCTAGCCTTACCAATAATGGGTACCTCTTTTATACAAATGGCTTATAATATGACAGACATGATTTGGATTGGAAGAACCGGTAGTCTTGCTGTTGCCGCTGTCGGTACTGCAAGTTTTTTTACATGGTTTGGACAATCTTTTATTTTACTTTCTAAAACCGGTGCAGAAATCGGAGTATCTCAATCCTTAGGTAGAGAAGATATTAACACTGCTAAAAGTTATGTTTGTACTGCAATTCAATTAAATATATTATGTGCTATTCTATATTCCATAATATTAATTTTTTTTAAATCTAACCTCATAGGATTTTTTAATTTAAATTCTAACGTGGTCATTAAAATGGCTGAAACTTATTTAGTGTTTATTTCCTTAGGATTAATATTTAATTTTATTAATCCTGTGCTTACTGGGATTTTTAATGGTATGGGGAATAGCAAAACTCCATTTAAAATTAATACCGTTGGACTTATATTAAACATATTTCTTGATCCAATGCTAATCTTTGGTTTTGGACCTATTCCAGCTTTGGGGGTTACGGGTGCAGCTATAGCCACTGTACTTGCTCAAACTATTGTTACTATTTTATTTTTATATGAAATAAACAAAATAAATATTTTATTGTTTAAAATAAATCTTTTTAAAAGTTTTAAATTAACATACTTAAAAGAAATACTTAAATTAGGTTTACCAGTTGCAATTCAAAATGGATTATTATCTTTTTTTGCTATGATCATTGGAAGAATTATATCCGTATTTGGTGATACAGCTATAGCTGTTCAAAAAGTTGGTACTCAAATAGAAGCAATATCTTGGATGACAGCAGGTGGTTTTTCTAGTGCCATAAGTGCATTCGTAGGTCAAAATTATGGTGCTAAAAAAATTAACCGTATATTTAAAGGATATTCTATTGCCCTAAAAGTAGTTAGCATAATTGGGGTCATTACATCATTATTATTAATATTATTTGCAAAACCTCTATTTTGTATCTTCATTAGGGAACCAGAAGCAGTATCTTTAGGTGTTGATTATTTAAAAATCCTTGGAGTATCTCAATTCTTTATGTGTATTGAAATAACTACTGGAGGAGCTTTTAATGGTTTGGGGAAAACCTATCTACCTGCTATCATAAGTATAGTATTTACCGGACTAAGAATTCCCTTTGCTCTGTTATTATCTAAATCTAATTTACTTGGTCTAAATGGGGTGTGGTGGAGTATTAGCATAAGTAGTATATTTAAAGGAATTATATTAGTTATGTTATTTATAATATTGATAATACGAAATAAAAAGTTCATTAGTTCATTTAATGAAAACTTAGAAATGTAAAAAAGAACCTTTAGTAAAATATACTAAAGGTTTTTTAGTTGAAGTATTTTTAAATATAAAAAAACATCTTAGAACTATCTAAGATGTTTACTGGTGGCTCGAACTGGAATCGAACCAGTGACACGAGGATTTTCAGTCCTCTGCTCTACCGACTGAGCTATCGAGCCATGTGGCTCCGCGAAAAGGATTCGAACCTTCAACCTATCGGTTAACAGCCGAGTGCTCCACCGTTGAGCTATCGCGGAACGTTTTCACCTGGCGACGT
>NZ_JAUSWN010000050.1:0-2104 GCF_030815255.1 Hathewaya limosa | reverse complement strand
TATAAATGTCAAGATTAAAATGTAACTTTTTGATCACTTAAGAATGTAGTTTTTTACTCATCGTCATCTTTAAAGTGATCTTTTAAGCGATAAGATTTCCCAGTAATAGGTACCACATGAGCATGGTGCAAAACTCTATCTAATATGGCATTTGCAATAACAGGATCATAAAAAATATCATCCCACGCATTGAAATTTATATTGGTTGTTAAAATTGTACTTTTTTTCTCATATCGCATATCAATAAGCTGGAAAAATAATTTAGAGTCTTCTTTATCTATCGGTAGATATCCGAGTTCGTCGATTATTAGGAGTTTATACTTACTAAAATGTTTAAGTCTAGAATCTAATCGATTCTCCAAATTTGCACGTTTTAATTGTTGTAATAGATCATGACATTTAATAAAGTATGTACTATATCTACGTTTTGCTGCCGCAATTCCTATAGACGTTGCTAGATGTGTTTTTCCAACTCCGCTAGGACCTAGGAAAACTATGTTTTCCTGTGTATCTAGAAAACGTAATGTTAAAAAATCTAATATCTGTTCTTTATTTATGCTAGGTTGAAAGCTAAAATCAAAGTCTTTAACCTCTTTTTTATGAGGAAAAGCGCCTACTTTTACCATAGATTTAATCATATTAGCTTCTTTAAAATCTATTTCATAAGCTGTAAGCTTAATAAGGGCATCAACAAAGGATAAATTATTTTTGGTAGAAAAATCAATAACTTCGTCTAAGTGATTAATCATTTGTTTAAGTTTTAAATACTCTAAATGTTTTATAAGTTGCGCATATGTACTATTCATTTTTATATACATCTCCTATTAAGTCTAAATTTTGTTTAGCTGTTTCCATCATCTCATATGAGTTTTTACTAAATGTTAAACCACTAACCTCAGCATAATGTTCCAAATGATAATTTAATTTCTGATTTTGTATATTATGAATAGTAACTAATTTTGTGTTATAATACACATGTAGTTGATCATCATATACTTGAAGCTTTAGTCTTTTACCTATATATTCTGGTGGTACAGAATATTGGTTTGATTTGTATGAAATCATGCTTTGACTATTTACTTTAACGGATGTGGTGGTTATTTTGTAATGATTTCTTATCTGATCTTTAGGCAGTTCTGATAAGAAATCTCTTTCTTTTTGTAAATGTAGTATTGGTATTTTACCTGTTGATGTATGACATGTACTATTAATTCTATTGTTTAAATCTGAAATAAGCTTGTGTAATTCTTCATAGTTTAATGTTCCATTATATGCCCTTATTTCATCTAATAATTTCATAGGAGCTTCTACCTTAGCTTTGGTATTAGGTCTACCTGCTACGCAAGGATGAACTTTGAAACCATAATCTTTTGCAAATTGTTGAAATTTATTATTTACTTTTCCTTTAGAATAATTAGTTCTAGGTAAATCCATAACAGTTTTCATGTTATCTGTTAATAGTTCCTCCGGAACCCCGTCAAAGGCTCGAAATGATTCATCAAGAAAAGAAAATAATACTTCTTGTGTTTTATCGAGAGATAACCTGTATACTCTAAATCTTGAATATGAAAGTATTAATACAAAGATATTAACATTAATAATTTCTCCTGTATTCAAAACAAATTCTATATTTTCTTTCCAATCTAGTTGTGCTTGTTTACCTTTACCTGTTTCATACCTCATAGGCGCAGCCTTCGATAGATGACCTTTTCTTCTGCTATTAAAATAGTGACTAAATTCTGGATGATTGGAGATATACCTTCTAAAAGAAGATTGAGCACAATCTAGTCCATAATTATCTTTAAGATACTGCCATAAAATACGTTTATAATAAAATATTTGAATAGAATCTTTACCAAGAAGTGTTTTTATAACTGGTTCAAAAGGTTCTATTTTAGATTTACGATTTCTAGTAATTGGCTTTACATATCCACTTAAATATTTACCTACAGTTCGTGGATCAACTCCAAGTTCTCTAGCTATTTGACTTTTATTTACTTTCAAGTTGTTTTCCTCCATAATTAAATTTAATTTATGAAGATCTTCTAGTTTATCTATTTGAATTTCAGAATTAATATTCATTTGTATAATCATAATTACCTCC
>NZ_JAUSWN010000049.1:0-2717 GCF_030815255.1 Hathewaya limosa | reverse complement strand
TCGGTAGAGCACATGACTTTTAATCATGGTGTCCGGGGTTCGATTCCCCGGTGAGTCACCAAAAATCATCTTACAATTCGTAAGATGATTTTTTTTTATATTTTTAAAACTTAAAGTAACCTTAAATATCTTAGAATTAATTTCGGTTATATTTCCAAAAACTTAAAATAATCTTAAATGTATTAGATTAATATGTTCATACAGTATATTTTAATGTATTATAAATAAAGTAATATTTAGAGGGGAAGATAAATTATGTATGTTTTGGAAGTTAAGAATTTGACTAAAAGTTATAAGAAAACATTAGCAGTAGATCATATAAACTTTACATTAAAAGATGGTGAAGTTACAATCTTAGCTGGGCCTAATGGTGCTGGAAAGACAACTACAATTAAAAGTATTTTAGGGTTATTGAAAAAGAATGATGGTGAAGTATTAATTAATGGTGAAGCATTAAAGAAAAATAAAAATAAGATTGCTTATATACCAGAAACACCTGAAATATATTCATATTTAACGGTTTGGGAACATATGAAGTTCATAGCTTTTGCATATGGGTTAAAAGATTGGGAAAAAAAATCTGAAGAAATTTTAAACAACTTCAACATATTAGATAAAAAAGATGAATTTGGACAAAGTCTTTCTAAAGGAATGAGGCAAAAAGTTTCAATTTCTATGGCTCTTTTACATGATCCAGAAATCTTTTTTGTTGATGAACCTTTTATAGGGTTAGATCCTATAGGGATTAAGGAGTTAAAGGAAAGTTTTAAGTTTTTGAGAAATGAAGGAAAGACTATTTTAATTAGTACTCATATGCTAGCATTAGTTGAGGAAATAGGAGACAATATAATAATAATGAAAAAGGGAAACATTATATTTTCAGGAAATAAACTTGCTCTTAAAGAGTCTATTAACTGCTCTGAAGATGAAAGTTTGGAAGATTTATTTGTAAGTCTTACTACACAATCAGAAAGTACTTTAAAATAGGGGGTGTAGTAATGTGTAATAGTGTTTTAGATGACTTTGTAAGACTTTTAAGGATTAACTTTTTAAAGAGTAAAGGAGTTATAAAATTTTTACTTAGTGATCCAATATCTGCAATAAAAGTTGTAAAGGATATTATTTTTGCATTTGGATTTATAGGCTTTTTTATAATATCTGGAGCAAGGAGTTATGCTAAAAATCCTAATGATAATTTTTTTGTTATGATATTTAATAGTGGTATTGTAGATCTTGTTATAATGATAGCGGTGTTCTTATATATAGTAATCAAATTTCTAAATTCAGAAATTTCTTTTAATACATCGTATTTTAAATCTAGTGATATAAATTATTTATTTCCAAGTCCAATAAATGAGAGAGTTATAATGACATATTGTCTTTTAAGAGAAGCTATTAAAAACATTTTTTATTTTATGCTTTTTTTCATATTTATTTGTATCATATGTAAGGTAAGTATATTAAAATTTTTTATAGCGTCTATAGGATATGCATTACTTACATTAAGTTTTTCTGGAGTTAATTACTTAATGTTTTCCTTAAAGGTTCGATTTAATTGTATTAAACTAATAAATTCATTAAAATTGCTATTCATTGTTGGAATTTTTACTTTTATAGGATATAAGATTATATTTAACTTAAGTATATTTAATGGATTTCATACTTATATGGAATATGCTAATTTTATAAAAATAAATATTTTGGATAGAATACCTTTGCTATCAACGATTAAGGAATTTATTTTATATCCATATAAAAATGGTAGTTTAACATATAGTAGTTTTATAATATTGGCTCTTATATCTTTGATAATTAATGGTTTAGCAATATACTTCGGAGTAGATTATTATGAGGAAGTTAGTGAAGGAGTATCAGAACTTAATGAGGTAATAAAGGATATAGAAATCTCAAAGAAATCAGATGAACCTTTCAAAGATAAAAAATTTAGTAAGCAGTTCCTTAAAAGCAGTAATGATGTTTTTAATAAATTAAAATTTAAAGGTTCTGGTGCATTTATTTATAAGGCAAATATATACTTTAAACGTTTTTCAGGTAGGAAAAAGGTGATTATTTGTACTAGTCTATTTACAGTGATATCTATTGTAATTAGAGTATTCACAAGAAGTATAAGCGTTATTAATGAACCATTAGTGTTTAATGGAGTAATGCTTTTATTTGCATATTTATATTCTAATATATCTGGAAGTTCAGCGCGTATAATAGAACATGATATGGAAAAAAGTTATCTATCTTTATTACCTGGGGATATAATTACTAAAATTTTATATGTAGGTTTTTATAATATAATTGCACACACTTTAATGTTAATACCTATGATTGTATTAGTAATAGCCAATCCAGCAATTAATTTTTTACAAGTGATTTTATGGATTATTTTTATTATACTTTTTTCAAATATGATTTTTATGGAGAATTTGCTTCCTAAATTTCTATCTTCAAAATTAAAGATTGGTAAGAGTTTTTTTTCATCTATTTTTAACTATGCAGTACTTTTTATTGGTATAATTGCAGTAAAAAATCTTTACAAAGCTTATGGCAGTATAACGTTATGTTTATTAATAGGAATATGTTGTGTTGTGATATTTAACTTAATATTGATTTTCACTAGTGTTTAATAAATGGATTTAAAATCCTATTGACAATAATCTTATGTAATAAAGTTCTATTTATACCATCAATATATAAATGAAAATAGC
>NZ_JAUSWN010000048.1:0-3015 GCF_030815255.1 Hathewaya limosa | reverse complement strand
ATTGTTCTTTGAAAATTGTATAATGAATATATAAATAAATTTAGTACTGATTAACAAATCAGTTACTCATGATAGGTCAAGTTAGAAAGGGCGCATGGCGAATGCCTTGGCACCAGGAGCCGATGAAGGACGTGATAAGCTGCGATAAGCTGTGGGTAGCCGCACATAGGTTGTGATCCACAGATTTCCGAATGAGGGAACTCACATACCTTAACGGTATGTATCTTAAACTGAATAAATAGGTTTAGGAGGGTAAACCCGGGGAACTGAAACATCTAAGTACCCGGAGGAAGAGAAAGAAAAATCGATTTTCTAAGTAGCGGCGAGCGAAAGGGAAAGAGCCCAAACCAGAGATTTATCTCTGGGGTTGCGGACAGACAATAACGATTAAACTATTTTAGCTGAAGAGGTTTGGAAAGACCCACCGTAGGAGGTAATAGTCCTGTAAGCGAAAGAACAGTTTAATTAAGTCTGATCCAGAGTACCACGAGACACGTGAAACCTTGTGGGAAGCAGGGAGGACCACCTCCCAAGGCTAAATACTACCTGGTGACCGATAGTGAAGAAGTACCGTGAGGGAAAGGTGAAAAGAACCCCGGGAGGGGAGTGAAATAGAACCTGAAACCGTGTGCCTACAATCGGTCGGAGCACTTTATATGTGTGACGGCGTACTTTTTGTAGAACGGGCCAACGAGTTACGGTATGTAGCAAGGTTAAGTACCGCAGGTACGAAGCCGAAGAGAAATCGAGTCTGAATAGGGCGCATAGTTGCATATCGTAGACCCGAAACCGGGTGACCTATCCATGGCCAGGATGAAGCGGAAGTAAAATTCCGTGGAGGTCCGAACCACGTTGGTGTTGAAAAACCATGGGATGAGCTGTGGATAGCGGAGAAATTCCAATCGAACCCGGAGATAGCTGGTTCTCCTCGAAATAGCTTTAGGGCTAGCGTCAGGCAAATGAGTAGCGGAGGTAGAGCACTGAATGAGCTAGGGGGCTTCACCGCTTACCGAACTCTATCAAACTCCGAATGCCGTTTACTTTTACCCTGGCAGTCAGACTGCGAATGATAAGATCCGTAGTCAAAAGGGAAAGAGCCCAGACCATCAGCTAAGGTCCCAAAGTATAAGTTAAGTGGTAAAGGATGTGGGATTTCTAAGACAACTAGGATGTTGGCTCAGAAGCAGCCATTCATTTAAAGAGTGCGTAATAGCTCACTAGTCAAGAGATCCTGCGCCGAAAATGTTCGGGGCTAAAACTTATCACCGAAGCTATGGATGTACGTAAGTACATGGTAGAGGAGCTTCCTGTATGGGCAGAAGTCGTACCGAAAGGAGCGGTGGACTGTACAGGAGTGAGAATGTTGGCATGAGTAGCGAGAAATAAGTGAGAATCTTATTGGCCGAAAACCTAAGGTTTCCTGAGGAAGGCTCGTCCTCTCAGGGTTAGTCGGGACCTAAGCCCAGGCCGAAAGGCGTAGGCGATGGACAATTGGTTGATATTCCAATACTGCCAAACTTCGTTTGACAAATGGGGTGACGCAAAAGGATAGGATGTGCGCACTGTTGGAGTGTGCGTCTAAGCACTTAGGCAGACTAAACAGGAAAATCCGTTTAGTTGTTAATGCTGAGGTGTTATGGGGAGCGAAATTTAAGTAGCGAAGTATCTGATTCCATGTTGCCAAGAAAAGCCTCTATGGAGAAGTTTGGTACCCGTACCGCAAACCGACACAGGTAGGTGAGGAGAGAATCCTAAGGCCGGCGGAAGAATTGTTGTTAAGGAACTAGGCAAATTGACCCCGTAACTTCGGGAGAAGGGGTGCCTATAGAAATATAGGTCGCAGAGAATAGGCTCAGGCAACTGTTTAACAAAAACACAGGTCTCTGCTAAAGCGTAAGCTGATGTATAGGGGCTGACACCTGCCCGGTGCTGGAAGGTTAAGGGGATTTGTAAGCGTAAGCGAAGCAATGAACTTAAGCCCCAGTAAACGGCGGCCGTAACTATAACGGTCCTAAGGTAGCGAAATTCCTTGTCGGGTAAGTTCCGACCCGCACGAATGGTGTAATGATCTGAGCACTGTCTCAACAACAAATCCGGTGAAATTGTAGTGCAAGTGAAGATGCTTGCTACCCGCAGTTGGACGGAAAGACCCCGTAGAGCTTTACTGCAATTTAGCATTGAACTTCGGTATTATCTGTACAGGATAGGTGGGAGACTAGGAAATAGCTTCGTCAGGGGCTATGGAGTCATCCTTGGGATACCACCCTGATATTATTGGAGTTCTAACGAAAGGCCATGAAACTGGTCGTCGGACATTGCTAGGTGGGCAGTTTGACTGGGGCGGTCGCCTCCTAAAATGTAACGGAGGCGCCCAAAGGTTCCCTCAGCGCGGTCGGAAATCGCGCGAAGAGTGCAAAGGCAGAAGGGAGCCTGACTGCGACACATACAGGTGGAGCAGGGACGAAAGTCGGGCTTAGTGATCCGGTGGTACCTCGTGGGAGGGCCATCGCTTAACGGATAAAAGCTACCTCGGGGATAACAGGCTGATCTCCCCCAAGAGTCCACATCGACGGGGAGGTTTGGCACCTCGATGTCGGCTCGTCGCATCCTGGAGCTGAAGTCGGTTCCAAGGGTTGGGCTGTTCGCCCATTAAAGCGGCACGCGAGCTGGGTTCAGAACGTCGTGAGACAGTTCGGTCCCTATCCGCTGCGGGCGCAGGAAATTTGAGAGGAGCTGTCCTTAGTACGAGAGGACCGGGATGGACTGACCTCTGGTGCACCAGTTGTCACGCCAGTGGCACAGCTGGGTAGCTATGTCGGGAAGGGATAAACACTGAAAGCATCTAAGTGTGAAGCCCACCTCAAGATTAGATTTCCCATGATTAATTCAGTAAGACCCCTTGAAGAACACAAGGTTGATAGGTGAGAGGTGTAAGCGTGGTAACATGTTCAGCTGACTCATACTAATAGGTCGAGGACTTGACCAAATAAATATTCATTATACAATTTTGAGAGA
>NZ_JAUSWN010000047.1:0-3877 GCF_030815255.1 Hathewaya limosa | reverse complement strand
CACCAGCCTGTAATTGTCATGGCCAAAATAAGAGCAAACATTCCTTTTCCAAAAATTAAGGAAATTAAAATAACAACTACTAAATAAGGAATACTCATTAATATTTCAAGTATTCTCATCATTATATCATCTACGACACCACCGAAATATCCTGAAACTCCTCCATAGATTGATCCTACTATACAGTCAATTATAGCACCAATAACTCCTAGAAGAATTGAAACTCTACCACCAACCCAAATTCTTGCAAATAGGTCTCTACCTAACTTATCTGTACCAAACCAATGTTCAGCAGAAGGTGGTAAATTTGTCAAATCATTATGCACTTCTGAGAACCTTTTGCCTGAAATTCCCGGTCCGATAATTGTCATAATTGTAATAGCTGCTAATATAACTATTGCTAACATGGCTACTTTATTTTCTTTAAGTCTTCTCCATGCATCCTTCCAATAAGAAATACTAGGTCTTAGGATTTGTTCTGAATTTTTATCTTCATTACCAATAACCTTAAACTTCTCTTTGCTTACTAGTTCATTTTTAACTTGATCCATTTATGCTACACCCCTTCCTACTTACTACTTGATAATTTGATTCTAGGATCTACAAGTCCGTATAAAATGTCAACTACAAATAAAGAAACTATATATAATGATGCTATAAATATTGTTTGTCCCATTACCATAGTAAAGTCTCTGTTTTGTACTGATGCTACGAAATATTGGCCAAGTCCTGGTATACCAAATATACTTTCTATTACGAATGATCCTACGAATATCATTGCAATTTGTGGTCCTAATATTGTAATTACAGGTAATATAGCATTTCTTAATACATGTTTAAATACAAGAGCTGGCTTACTAACACCTTTGGCTTCTGCTGTTACAATATAATCCTGTCCTAAAACATCTAAGCAATTTGCTCTCATGTATCTTGCATAGGTAGCTATTGATCCAAAACTCATAGCTATGGTTGGCAATATTGTATGTTTAAATTCTCCCCAACCTGTTGTTGGTAATAATTCGAATTTTACTGTTAAGAAATATTGTAAAAGTGCGGCTAAAACGAAACTTGGAATTGAAATACCTAAAATTGCAATAAACATTACGAAATAATCTATTCCTTTGTTTCTATTAAACGCTGCTACTATTCCTAAGAAAATTCCTAAACTTACTCCTAATACAAGAGCTTGTAAACCTATTCTTGCTGATATTGGTGCATATTCTTTTATTGTGTCTCCAACTGATCTTCCTGGATATGTTAAAGATTCACCTAAATCTGCATGTAAAACTAGATTTTTCATAAATCTACCATACTGAGTAACTACCGGTTTGTCCAATCCATATTTAGCATAAAAATTCGCTTTAACTTGAGGTGGTAATTTTTTGGCTAAATCCGCTAAAGGATCACCAGGAATAGAATGTATTAAAAAAAATGTTATTGTTGAAGCAATAAATAACGTAAGCAACATATATCCAAATCTTTTCAAAACATATCTAAGCACTTATATTCCCCGCTTTCTAAAATAATTTTAAAATATAGGCAGCAAATAACCCTTTGCTGCCTTTTAAATTTTATTTATCTCTGCCTTCTGTATAAACATACTTAAATTCAGTTGGCCCAAATAATGGAATCATAACATTTTTTACATATTTTCTTATAAATGTTTGTCTCTTTCTATAAACCTTTGTTGAAAGCACACACTCTTTATAAAGAAGTATATTTTCTGCCTCTTTAAAATACTTAGCTCTTTCTTTATTATCCATAGTGTTTGAAGCCTTCGCTATTAAATCATCATATTCTTTATTTCCCCATCCAGTTCTGTTTACACCTGCTTTTGATGTCCATATATCAAAGAAAGTCATAGGGTCATTGAAATCTCCTGTCCATCCCATACCTGCCATTTCATAATCCATATCATCTGTTCTTTGAGAGAATATTGGCCACTCAACGTACTCTATTTTTATATTAACTCCTAATACTTTTTTATATGCCTCTTGATCAAATTCACAAAATTCTTTTTGTGAAGCACCTGTTCCACCTGCTAAATAAGTTATTTTCATTTTAGCTGGATCTGGATCCTCGCCGATTTCTTTTAGTCCTTCAATCAATAATTTCTTTGCATCTGGATTTTCCTCTTTTAATTTTGTAACAGGTTCGTTAGTAGCAATTTTTCTATATTCTTCATCCCCTACTTGGATTTGAGGTGGACAAAATGCTGTTGCAGGTTCAGCTAGTCCTTTAAATAATGTTTTACATACTCCTTCTCTATCTGCAGCTAACGCAAATGCTTTTCTAATTTTTAGATTTTTAAAATATTTATTTTTTTGATTGAAAAATTCATAAGTTGTTGAACCATCATATGCTCTTGTTATATTAAACTTACCGGACTGAGTAAATTTATCTACATATTTAGGTGTATATACACCAGCCATATCAAGAGCGCCTGTTTGTAATTCTCCCATTCTTGAAGCTTCTTGCTTCATAATTTTCATTGTCAATTTATCAAGTTTAACTTTTTGTGCATCCCAATATTGATCATTTTTCTTAAATTCTATTTTATTTTGATGAGTCCATTTATCTAATACGAATGGTCCACAATATACAAGCTTGTCCGGATCTGTTCCATACTGATCGCCATGTTTTTCAACTATATCCTGTCTTTGAGGCAACATTACCTTAAAACTTGTTAGTTGTAGAAAATACGCTGTTGGTTTTTCTAATGTTATTTTTAATGTTTTATCATCTACTGCTTTAATTCCAACTTCATCCAAACTAGCTTTATTACTATTACACTTTTCAGCATTTTTTATTGGATATAATAGGAATGCATAAGTTGATCCCGTTTTAGGATCTATAGTTCTTTTTACTGAATACTCATAGTCTTTAGCTGTAACAGGTTTACCATCATTCCATTTATTATCTCTTAGATGGAATGTCCATTCTAATCCATCTTTTGATATATCCCAACTTTCTGCACCTGCTGGTTTCTGAACTTCCTTATCCCCTTCTAATTCCAATCTTGTAAGGCCCTCTTCAAGATCATTTAATATCTGACTAGAATAAGTATCAGATGCTTTACATGCATCTAATGATTTAGGCTCAGCACCTACTACATTTAAATATTGTTTTTTATCTGGTCCTCCTGCATCTTTAGTGGAATTATTACTTGAATTGCTTTTTCCTCCACCACAGCCAATCATGGTTGTAGACCCTACCAAAACCATTGAAAGTATAACTGATAAAATCCTTTTACTTTTCATACTTCCTCCTCCTTATTAAATAAAATTAAATATATAAAAATTAAATATATAATACACAACTTGAATATTAATTCTAACTTTTTAAAATTTTCTGAATATTCTTTTTTAATTATTATACTCCTTTTTTTAAAATATTTCAAAACAAATTTCATAAATAATTTAAAGTTTTTAATAGAATTACTACAAAAACACACAAATTTTCTTTAAAACTAATATAAATGTCCTTTTATAGCTGTATATAAACTTTTATTACAATTTTTTAAAATATATAACTTTAAATTCATAATATCTTTTTATTTATACTATATATACTAAATTAATCTCTAATTTATACTTACTTTTAAGCTATCCTATATAAAAAAATAAAGAGAACACCTATAAAAATAATTTTACAATTCATTTTTATGTATCCTCTTTATTTTTTAACATATATTTAATTAATATAAATGACAAGCTACAAAATGATCTTTTTTAACTTCCTTAAATTCTGGAGTTACCTCGAAACATTCTTTCATTGCATATTTACATCTTCCTGCAAATCTACATCCCGGTTTAGGATTTATTGGACTTGGAACTTCACCTTCTAATTTGATTCTATTCTTTTTCTTTTCTGTATC
>NZ_JAUSWN010000046.1:0-6084 GCF_030815255.1 Hathewaya limosa | reverse complement strand
TAATCTCCTTTCCGAGGGGGATAATGATTTTGTGGTGAAACTATTGTAACTCTAGGGATGAGATAGTTCAATGTTCATATAACTTAACAGAACGAATTTAATTATACGAGGAGTAATATGATGAATAAAAAAGAAATATATTTAAAAAAATGAAAATTAAAAATATAATTGATGCATTAAGTATGATTAAAAGATCTAATTATGTTTATAAAATTGGGAAAGGGTTATTTAATGGGATTACCAACACATATAGTGGATATTGGTGGAGTAGTTATAAATGATAATGATGAAATATTACTTGTAAAAAATCCAAGGAAAGGTTGGGAGTTTCCTGGTAGATAACATTTTAATTTCTATATGATTATTGGTAATAAAAACAATGTAAATTATAGTCATAAAATTTTAAAAAAGAACTTAGTGTAGAAAAAATTAAAGTATAACAAAAAATAGCTATGAACAATTTTAATCGAATAGCTATTTTTATTTTAATATAAGGTAAAACCTTGAAAGATATGTAAGTATTTTTATGAAACTGAGTATTCTAATAGCATATTAAATTGTGGTAATATGGATAAGTATTATGTGCAAAATGTATATAGTTTTTTATAAAAACAACTAAGTTTTAACACTAAAGAAAAAGTTAACTATAAACTATTAGATAAAAGATGAGGATAAATATGAGATTAGATAAATTTTTAGCACAATCTGCTATTGGAAAACGTAAAGAGGTTAGAATTTATATAAAAGAAGAAAAAGTAAAAGTTAATGAAGAAATAGTCACAATACCATCAATAGATATTGATGAAAAAAATGATATTATTAAATATTTAGATAATGTAGTTTCTTATAACGAAAAAGTTTATTATATGTTCAATAAGCCAGCAGGATGTATTACTGCGAAACAGGATAAACACGATAAAACAGTATTTGATTTTTTTGAGGATGTTAATATGGAGGGGGTATTCCATGTAGGTAGATTGGATAAGGATACGGAAGGTCTACTATTTCTTACTAATGACGGTGAATTTGAACATAAGTTAATGCATCCACAGAAGCATGTGGAAAAAACATATTTCTTTTGGGCATTAGGGTCTTTAAGTGAAGAGGATATGAGAAAGTTACAAGAAGGGGTTTACATAGGAAAAGGCGAAATTTTAACTAAACCTGCAAAGATACAACTACATAAATCGGGATTATATAAGGAATTTAAAGATGAACAGCAACTAAGTAATGTAGATAAGAATAAGTACAATCAACCTGTTGTCTCTGGATATCTTACTATTTCTGAAGGACGTAAACATCAAGTAAAACGAATGTTAAAAGCAGTAGGATGTTATGTAGTATATCTAAAGAGAGTTGCGGTTGGTGATATAAAGTTAGATGAAACTTTAGAGCTGGGTAAGTACAGAGCCTTAACAGAATTAGAAATTCAGAAACTATTAAAAGATGCATAAAACAAAAAAATATTTAAGTAATTTTTTCATATATATTTAAAGTAAAATAAGAAATTACATATAAAGGATACACTGGCAAGTAAGCCGGTGTATTTTTTACGTTTAAAATTCTTTTTAGGGTATTAAAAATAAATATTTAAAAAATAATAAGAAATCTTTAAAGAATCTTTAAAATTAGAAAGTACTATATAACCAAAGAAACAGATAGGGGGCTTTGGAAATGAGTAAATTAATTTTAGAAACTAAAGATTTAACTAAAACTTTCAAGGGATTTAATGCAGTAAGTAATGTAAATTTAAAAATTCAAGAAGAATCTGTTTATGGATTACTTGGACCTAACGGAGCAGGGAAATCAACAACGTTAAAAATGATTACAGGGCTTTTAAAAAAGACATCGGGAGAAATTTTATTTAATGGACATCAGTGGACTAGAAATGATCTTAATGATATTGGAGCATTAATAGAACATCCTGCTTTATATGAAAATTTAACTGCTAGAGAAAACTTAAAGGTATATACTACTTATCTAGGGTTAGAGGAAAAAAGGATAGATGAAGTTTTAAATATAGTGAATCTTATTAATACTGGTAAGAAAAAAGTAGGGCAATTCTCTATGGGGATGAAACAAAGATTAGGAATTGCTATTGCTTTAATTAATTCACCTAAATTATTAATTTTAGATGAACCTACTAATGGATTGGATCCTATAGGAGTAAAGGAACTTAGAGATCTAATTAAAAGCTTTCCAAGGGAAGGAATTACTGTAATTGTATCTAGCCATATATTATCAGAAATTGAATTGATCTGTGATCACATAGGAATTATTAACAATGGAGTTTTAGGTTATGAAGGAAGAATTAATAAAGAAGAAGATTTAGAGCAACTCTTTATGAAAGTAGTACAGGAAACAAGGAGAGGATAATCGTGAAAGAATATATTATTTCTGAAAATATAAAGTTGAAATGTACTTTTACTAAGAAGATAATTTTTATTGCACCATTATTAACAGAGGTTATGGCTACACTTTTTGGTGGACCTTTAAACATGCAAAATATGGTTTTTTATTGGTGGTATAGTTTCTTTTTACCAGGAGTTATAGCTATTTCGGCGTCACTTATGGATAAGAATGAGAAAAAAGCAGGTAATTATAATGGAATATATTTACTTCCCATAAATTTGAAAAAAGCGTGGGTAGGAAAAAATGTAGTTTTAGGGGTGTATTTATTATTAACACAGATTATTGTATTTTTTATAGTATTGTTACCAAAGTTATTAGGTATAAACGGAATAGTGTTTTCAACTGAAGAAATACTTTTAGGGTGTTTAATAATATGGATTGGTAGTTTACCACAGTTACCTATTTTATTATATCTAGCTAAAAGGTTTGGGTTCGCTGCCATAGTTTTTGTTAATTGTATTTTAGGATTATTTTTACCGGTGATATGTGCTGAAAGATCTTTTTGGTTTTTAATACCTCATTGTTATACTGGAAGGCTAGTAAAAGAAATAATAGGATTAGATATTAATGGTCTTTATACTCAACCTAATATACAAAATTGTATGCCTACTCTATGTAAAGGATTATTAGCAATAGTAATATTTACAGTTATAGGTTTATATATTACTGCTAAACTTTTTGAAAGACAGGAGGTAAAGTAATATGAATAGTATTCTAAGAGGAGTTAGAGGGAATTTTATAAAGCAAAAACATACTATAATTCCATGGATTCATATTATAGTTCCAATTTTAGGGGCTCTAATATTTAATTTCTATTTTTATAATTATCCTACTGTTGAGAATGTAAAGAGGTTACAGTTGATAATAGAGTGTGCTACAAGTATATTCCCAATTTTAATAGGGATTACAACATGTATTTTTTTGGGAATTGAAGAGAAGTCAGGGTATTATAGATGGTTTTTAGGAATAGGTACATCAAGAACGGCTAGTTTTTGTTCCTTTATAATTTATATTTTAATATGGGGATGTATATCATGTTTCCTTTTATGGATTGCTACTTTTATAGGGTTTAGAGCTCAAGGAATTTATATAGAAGGATTAATAAATTTATTTTTAAAGATTTCTATATTTTTTATTATAGGAAATATATTTACTTATGTTTTTCATATTATTGTAGGAATGCGTTTTGGTATGGGAGCATCTTTGATATTAAGTGTTTTTGAAAGTGTTTTTGTGTTGTTAATGGGAAATATGGGTGAATTAGATAAATGGAGTGCTTGGAAGTATCTTCCTCACGCTTTTACAGTAAAAATATCTCAAATTTCTTTATGGAAAAGCTTTGGAATTAATGTAAATGTAAGTTGTGTTACATCCTATATTATGTTAATAACATTAAATATTATTTTCATCACTTTTTCAATAAATTGGATAAAAAGATGGGAAGGAAGAAAAAATTAATAACTTAAAATACCTAGTTTTAAAGATATCTCTATTGTGGTCGACATAAATAATAATTATTACATGGCTAAGAGAATATGAAAATAGAGGGTGATATTTTGGGTAAAATATTGGCTATTGATGATGAACATAACATTTTAATTTTAATTAGGAATGCATTAAAAAAAGATGGACATGAAGTTATAGGAGTAAGTAACCCAAAGGAAATAAATTTTAATGAGATAAAAAAATATGATCTTATACTTCTAGATGTAATGATGCCTGAAATTGATGGGTTTACATTATGTGAGGAAATTAGAGAAATTACAGATGCTCCTATTATATTTTTAACAGCTAAAACTCTGGAAGAGGATGTTTTACAAGGGTTGAGTATAGGCGGGGATGATTATCTTTTAAAACCTTTTAATATAAATGAACTTAGAGCAAGAATAGGAGCACATCTTAGAAGAGAAAAAAGAGAAAAAAAGAATGCTATGTTGGTATCGGGAGTATTTATAAATTTAAGTAGTAAAGAGATATTTGTAGAAGATAGAAAAATTGATTTTACAAAGACGGAATATGGGGTTTGCGAATTTTTAGCTAAAAATAGAGGACAGGTATTTACAAAGGAACAAATATATGTTGCTATATTTGGATATGATGGAGAAAGTGACAGTGCAACTATAGCAGTGCATATTAAAAATATTAGAATGAAATTTGAGAAAGTTAATATGGCACCAATAGAAACCATATGGGGTATAGGCTATAAATGGGAATAAGTAAAGAAATAACCTTAAAAAAGTTTTTTTTAAAATATTTACTTACAATTGTTAGTTGTATTCTACTTTCTTTTGTTATACCTTGGATTTTTATTGGTATATTAAGCAATTATAATGTAGTTAGGCCTGCAAATTATTACGAAATTGAAGCTAAAAAAATTAAACCTAAATTAGAAAGATTATCAGTTATAAAACAAAGTGATATACCTAAAAATCTATCATATATTATTTTTGATAAAAATAACAATATTGAAAGTACTAATTTGAAATCTGAGCAAGTACAAGATGCATTAAATTTTATAGATAATAAAAATGATTGGAAGATAAATTATTTTGTATATATAAAAGGAAAAAGTAATTCGTGTATTTTAAAATATAAATTAAAAGTTAGTTATACAAGTAATAGATTAAATGAGATTTTTTTATCTCCAGAAAAAATGATATATATATTTATAATAATAAATTTATTAATTTCATGTGTAATTAGTATAATTATATTCTCAAGAAAGTTAAAAACAGAGTTAATACCACTTTTAAATACAACAAAGCAAATTCATGTTCAAAATTTAGATTTTATAGCGGAAAGGTCTAAGATTAAGGAATTTAATGAAATTTTAGATTCTGTGATAGATATGAGAGATGAATTAAAAGATACATTAAAAAAGAAGTGGGAGGAAGAAAAGATAAAGACGGAACAATTATCTGCACTATCCCATGATATAAAAACCCCTCTTACCATTATTAAAGGAAATACTCAATTACTTTTGGAGAGTGATTCTTTAGAAGAAGATAAGGAGTATGGAGAATTTATCTTAAATGGAGCTAATGAAATAGAAAATTATATTTCAATATTATCTAATGCCATACACAATGGAAGAAAACTTAGAATGCAAAGGAATAAAGTTAATATAAATAATTTATTAAGTAAAATAGAAAAAGATACACTTTCATTATTTCAGACTAAAGAAATAAATCTAAAAAGTGAGTATTTAAATATTCCAAATTTTATTTATGGTGATGAGCAATATATATATAGGGCAATAATGAATGTTTTAAGTAATGCCTTTGATTATTCTCCAAGGCAAGGTACAGTATATTTTAATATTTTTTCAAGAGATGAATACTTATATTTTAAAATAACTGATGAAGGAAAAGGGTTTTCGCAGAATGATATAAAAAATGCAAGTAATATGTTTTATCAAGGTGATAAAAGTAGATCTAGAAATAATCATTATGGAATAGGATTGTATTTAGTAAATGTTGTTGCTAAAGAACATAGAGGAGAGGTTATACTAGGTAATTCCAAAGAAACCTTAGGAGCAGAGGTTATTTTTAAAATAAAAAGTCATTAGCATATAAATTAAGGGGCTGTCGCACTAAAAAATAGTGCGACAGCTTTTTGCGTAAAAAATAAATCTCCCACTCGAAAGAGTGAAAGATTTATAGTAAAATTAAT
>NZ_JAUSWN010000045.1:0-6435 GCF_030815255.1 Hathewaya limosa | reverse complement strand
TTAAGCATTACTTGCTAAGCATTTAATTTTTATTTCAAAAGAATACGAGTTGTTTATCATACTCTGTTTAATTTTCAAAGATCAATTTCTTATTTTCAATCGCTCTCACCAAGCGACTTACTTATAATATCAAATTTGTTTTTCTTTGTCAACATTATTTTTACTTTTTTATTAAGTATTTTTTTACTTTTTTATTAAGTATTTTTTGAAGTTATTGTTTTATTTCTTAACTCCTGCTGACGAAATTCATTATATCACATAGATTCTATTATAATTTCGCAAATAATATTATCTACTGACATTATTCCTGTATTACTTCATTTTTATATCTTTTTCTTACATTTTTCATATAAAGATACGCTAGGTACAGTTTTTACTTTTTTTGCAGAATTGATAATAAACATAATTTATACATTAATTTCTCAAAAAAAACAAAGAGAGCGGAATCAAACCACTCTCTTTCACATTGTAATTTAAATATATGATATATAATCTCCCGACCTATGTCAGGTATGTTATCAAAAATATAAGGTAAACTATGGAATAGAACCTCCTAGTCTTAACTAGGTATGTACCAAATCAACAAAAGTTATTTTATCATAATCAAACAAAAAAATCAACCTTTTTTTATATTTTTCTATTTAATTATAAATCCAAAGAATTTTTTAATTTTGCATCTAAAATTTTTAGAAACTCATCTTCTAAAGTAGCAATATGTCGTCCCAATCTTACCTTAGATACTACCTTTATTTGTTCACATAAAACTGTTCCAGTTACTTTTTGTGCTTCTCCTGCAACTAACTTGTAATCTGTTTCTCTTAACTGAATATGTACTTTAATTTTTTTATGCCTATTAGATATTGGTACTATTATGGTAGTTGGTCCTTTTTCATTTCCTGTGTTATTTTGAATTACAATGACTGGTCTTACTTTGTTCTCTTCCGAACCAATATTTTGCCCTAATTCACATGTCCATATCTCTCCTCGTTTAGGGACAGTTGAGATTCTTTCCGTGACCATTTCATCCATTTTCATTTTTTTATTTATCCATTCCACATATTTAAAAACATTTTTTACCCCAAATGCTTTTTCCTTTAAATTTGAGAACTTATCTTTATGCGTCACTTTAACTGATATTTCTTTCGAAAACTCATTAACTAAACTATTAATTTTTTCTGTTGTTTCATCGATATACTCATTTAATTGTTCTTCATTCATGTTTCTTATGCTAATATTGCACATATTCCTCCCCCTTTATCTTCATATTGCTGTAAAATTTAAATTAGATTTATTCAGATACTGGGTTTACAGCTCTTACTGAAATTATATTCTCCAATTGGGATATTTCTTTTACCAAGTTCTCAGGTATATTACTATCACATTGCAATATTGTAAATGCTTCTTTTCCTTTATTATTTCTATTAACACTCATAGTAGCTATATTAATATTATTTTGTGCCAAAACTTTTGTTACATTACTAATAACACCTTTTCTATCATGCTGTCTAATTATAATGGCTGGATAGTCTCCTGTTAAATCTACCTCGTATCCATCTACAAAAGTTATTTTTATACTTCCCCCTCCTATTGATGAGCCAACAACATCTATCAATTCTGTATTATCCTTATAGAATACCATTTTTGCTGTATTGGGATGGGAATTTTCTAATTCTATTGTTTTAAAATCGACTTTCAAACCTTTTTTCTCTGCCAATTCAATAGAATTTCTTAATCTTTCATCATGTGGCTCCATACCTAGTACGCCTGCAACCAACGCCTTATCTGTTCCGTGTCCTTTATAAGTATGAGCAAAAGACCCGTGTAAATAAAATTCTACTCTGTTAAAGTTATTTCCGGCTATACATCTTGCCACCTTTCCTAACCTTGCTGCACCTGCTGTATGTGAACTAGATGGTCCTATCATTATTGGACCTAGAATATCAAACGCCCCATATTTTTTCATATTATATCATCCTTTCTTGGATTTAATTTATTATCGTCTACAACATATAAATTATTATATTTAATATGTGAAACTTTATATTTAATTAACCTCTTTTATTATACAAATATCCAAAAATACTTCCACAACCTCCACCTATAATATGTGCAAACTGCGAGATATTATCTTTACTTAAAATCCCTTGTACAATTTCTTTTCCTAAAAACACAAAAAGTATAATTATAAACGTCAATGGTATCTTCCCTTTTTCAACGTTAACAAACGAACCTAACAGAATAAACATAAACGCAATCCCACTTGCGCCTAAAAGCATTATCTGTGGAAAAAACAGTACATTTAATATACCTGTTACCCCTGCCGTTATTAATATCATTTCTATAATTATTTTAGATCCATATTTTTCTTCAACCATAGGTCCTATTAATAAAATTATTGTGAAATTACCCACAAAATGTTGCCAATTAACATGACCAAATACATGAGTAAAAATTCTGATATATTGTAAGGGATCTAAAACTGATGTTCTATAAACACTAAACAAAAACTTAGTTATATTTCCATGCGATAACCATCCTAAAAAATATGCCCCTAAAGAAATTAAAGTAAATGTCAATATAACTGGAGAATTATATTGAAACTTATTTTTTATACCTTCCAATTTCATACCATGTACCTCTTAAATTAATGCTTACTTCTATTATAATAATATTATTACATTTTAATCAATAAAGAAAGTTTATATTTTACTAATTTGTCATAATATTATTCACATTTTTTTATTTTTATTATTTTACACACAATTTATCTAATTTTTCTAACACATTTTTATACCCTTCTTTTATGTATGTATTCTTATATAAATCTTCGTATGAGATATTATCAATATGTAACTTTAAAATTTCATTAGAATTTGCCCCATAAACTTTTTCTATAAGTTGTCTGTATAGTTCAAATACTTCTTTTCCATTATATTCTTCTTTAAAAAGGCTCTTATACATTATATGACTATTCATTTTTTCAATAATAGAATATAGTTGATAAATATAACTAATATCTTGCAATGAATAATAATTACTTAAAGTAGCAACAGAAGATGAATAATTTTTATTTATAGGAATAGGATATATATTTTTTTGCTCATTCCAATTATATTCCTTGATTGCCCTTATACTTTGAAAAAGTGCTGTACATATATCTAATCTTATAATATTTGCTTGTTTACATATCTCCTTTTTCTTACACTTTTCTTCGTAGATCATATTACGTTCTAAAATTTTATATTGTTCTTTTATATTTTTTGATGTTGTCTTTTTAGATATTATCCAACTAAAAAAAGCACCTATTAAAGATCCCATAATAATAGATATAGCTGAAATCATTGTTTCAAAAATTTCAGTTGGTATATTTAATGTCATAATATAATGTTTCCTCCTAAATAAAAATTTACTAATTTATATTTCCCATTTTATTTTTTGTATATTCATATAAATTTACTATTGAATTTTTCCTTTATATATGTTAAACTGTGCTAGTAAACTTAAATATTTAATTATGCCGAAGTGGTGGAACTGGCAGACGCGCTGGACTCAAAATCCAGTGGTAGCAATACCGTGCGGGTTCGATTCCCGCCTCCGGCACCAAAAAAGAGTTAGAAAAATAATTTCTAACTCTTTTTTTATATTATCTATACATGTATTTTAATCTAAATCAAACTTCTTAACATAACGTTCCTTTATAAATTGTGTTAAAAATACATATCCTATTAAAATACATATCAATATAGGATAGTATATTAACGGTAACTTCACAAATCCCAATTCCCCTCCTAAAGGAGAATTTATTAGAGTAACCCCTATAAATATCATTAATATTGTTGTCATAATCAATGGATTACTTGCCCTGCTCTCAATAAAAGGTATCTTATTTGTTCTTATTACATGTATTATAAGAGTCTGTGTTAATAGTGACTCTAAAAACCACCCTGTTTGAAACATTGCTGGGTTGTTAAATCCTTTAAACATAAACCATAATACAAAATAAGTTATATAATCAAAAATTGAACTTATAGGACCTATACTCATAATATATTTTCTTATATTGTTAACTTGCCA
The DNA here is from genome assembly GCF_030815255.1 of Hathewaya limosa. NCBI lineage: Bacteria > Bacillati > Bacillota > Clostridia > Eubacteriales > Clostridiaceae > Hathewaya > Hathewaya limosa. Next base: position 2,361 of record NZ_JAUSWN010000045.1, on the reverse strand, counting down.
CTTTCTTGGCTTGGTTAACCATTCATTATCTACATTATCTGTTGGAATGGCACTTTGAGAAATATCATAAAGTAAATTATTAATTAATACTTGAAGAGGTAGCATAGGTAAAAATGGTAATATTATACTTGACCCTAATACACTAAACATATTGCCAAAATTAGAACTAGCAGTCATTTTTATATATTTTATTATATTAGCAAAAATTCTTCTTCCCTCAATAACTCCTTCTTCTAAAACTAATAAATTATTTTCAAGAAGAATTATATCAGAACATTCCTTTGCTATATCTACAGCTCCATCAACTGAAATTCCAACATCTGCTGCTTTTAATGCTGGAGAATCATTTATACCATCCCCCATAAATCCAACAACATGTTCCCTAGCCTTTAATACTTTTATTATTCTTTCCTTGTGTAAAGGAGATAATTTAGCAAATACATTTGTCTTCTCTGCCTCTATAGCTAATTTTTCATCACTCATCTGATCTATATCCTTACCTAATAAAATCCTATCAACTGGCAAATTAACATCTTTACATATTTTTTTAGTAACTATTTCATTGTCACCAGTTAACACTTTTATATCTACATTGTATTTTTTAAATTTTTCTATAGCTTCTCTTGATGTTTCTTTTGGTGGATCTAAAAAAGCCATATATCCTAAAAAAACTAATTGCTTTTCATCATTAACTTCATATTCATCTTTCTTATCTTTAATTTTTTTATATGCTACAGCAATTACCCTAAATCCACTTTTATTAAGATTTTTACTTATATTTTCAAATTTCTGCTTACTTTCTTGCGTAAAATATTTTATTTCTTTATCAATTTCATAATACTCACTTAATGATAAAATCTCTTCTACTGCACCTTTACAAATCAATATATCCTTCTGGTCTTCATTCCTAACTACTACTGACATTCTCTTTCTTTTAAAGTCAAAAGGTAATTCATCAACCTTTATATATCTAATTTTTTCTTTATCAAGAAACCCATTTTTTTTCTTATATTCTAAAATAGCATTATCCATAACGTTTTTTAATCCTGTTTGATAAAAACTATTTATAAAAGCATATTTTAAGACTCTTTCACTTTTATCTCCATAAATATCAACACACTTTTCAAGCTTTACTTTACCACAGGTTATAGTTCCTGTTTTATCTGTACATAATATATTCATAGCACCAAAATTTTGAATAGCATTTAATTTTTTTACTATAACTTTCTTTTTACTCATTGATAATGCTCCTTTAGATAAGTTAACAGTAACTATCATAGGAAGCATTTCTGGAGTTAGTCCAACTGCAACAGCAATAGCAAATAAAAATGCTGAACCCCAATCCCCTTTAGAAAATCCATTAGCGAAAAATACTATAGGCGCCATAATGAAAATCATTTTAATCATAAGTATTGTAAAGTTATTTATACCTTTATCAAAGCTAGTTAACTCTCTTTTTTTTGTAAGTGTTTTACTCACTTGTCCAAGATAAGTATTATATCCAGTATTTAAAATTTCAACAATAGCAGTTCCACTTTCAACATTGGTTCCCATAAAACAAAGATTAGGATTTTGTAAATCCTCTTTAAAAATTCCCACCTTACTTTCTTTTTCTACTGGAATAGACTCTCCAGTTAATGAGGATTGGTTAACAAACAAATCTTTACTATAAATTATTCTTACATCTGCTGGTATCATATCTCCTGCTGATAGATGAATTATGTCTCCTGGAACCAATTCTTCAAAGAATATCTCTTTTTCATATCCATTGCGTATAACAGTTGCCTTTGTTGTTACCATATCTTTTAATTTCTGAGCTGAATTATCAGCCTTAGTTTCTTGAATAAATTTTAAAATAACACCTAAAAAAACCATGGCTATCATTATAATCGTAGATTTTTTATCCCCAGTTATATATGATGTAAGAGCAAGCACACCTAATAATATAACCAAAGGATTTTTTATATTATTAAAAAATTTCTTTATTAAACTTGATTTTTTCTCTTTATTAATATCATTAGCACCATATTTATTTAATCTTTTTACGGCTTCTTCGTCAGTTAATCCTTTAATATTTTTAATATTAAGTTCTTTTACTTTAACCATAACAACACCTCCTAATGACACAAGCATTGTTACTCAAGGATTTGCATGGAAAAGTATTCTCCTATAAATCTCTTGAATAACATTTCCAAAATATATTTATTAAAATACGAATGTAAAGGAAGACCATCTTCCATGCATCTTCACCCCCAAAATTTTTTTACGTTCTGTTAAGTTATATGAACATTGAACTATCTCATCCCTAGAGTTACAATAGTTTCACCACAAAATCATTATCCCCCTCGGAAAGGAGATTAG
>NZ_JAUSWN010000044.1:0-6504 GCF_030815255.1 Hathewaya limosa | reverse complement strand
TCCTTTCCATACCGAACAGGCAAGTTAAGCTTTACAGCGCTGATGGTACTGCAGGGGCAGCCTTGTGGGAGAGTAAGACGTCGCCAGGTGAAAACATGGATCATTAGCTCAGTTGGTTAGAGCAACCGGCTCATAACCGGTAGGTCTGGGGTTCGAGTCCCTGATGATCCACCATATTTGGGGGTATAGCTCAGTTGGGAGAGCACCTGCCTTGCACGCAGGGGGTCAAGGGTTCGAATCCCTTTATCTCCACCAAAAGCACTGAATTTTTCAGTGCTTTTTTATTTTGTCAAATAATATTTATGATATAATATATATTAAAATAAACTATTAAAAGGGTTGTTAATATGTTTTTATATAGAATTAAACAGTTTAATAGGGGAATATGGGCTCTTATTAAAGGAATAAGTGATAAAGAATATCAATTTGTGATGAAAAATTTAGATGAACAAGAATTAGAAATTTTTAATTCTCTAACTACTTATGATAGACAACATTCTATAAGAGTAGCTAAGGATGTAGAAAATATAATAATTAGTGAAAATATTATAGGAGAACGTAAAGATATATTGATTAAATCAGCCTTACTTCATGATATAGGAAAAAGTAAAGCTAAGTTTTTTATTATTGATAGAGTTATTCTAGTTTTAATAAGAAAGTTATATGGAAATAAGATATGTAGTTTAAATAATAATAAAATTAAGGTTTATTATAATCATGCTTATATAGGATATGAAATATTAAAGAAGTTAGGGTTACCGGATAGAGTTTTATTTTTAGTTAAAAATCATCATGAAGAGAAGATAAATGACTATGATCTTAATATACTAAAGTTTTGTGATAATAAAAACTAGTATTTTAATTAATTAAATAGGTACTTTCTATTGGAAATTGCTATGTTTTAGTGTAGAGGTTTAAATAATTAATGTTTTATATATAAAAATGATATAATAGAAGAGTGCTAATTTTAAAGATAACTTACGGAGGGAAGTTATGGATTACGATGTACTTATTTTAGGTGGAGGGTTAATAGGATGTGCTGTTGCATATGAGCTTTCAAAATACAATTTAAATATAGCATTAATAGAGAAAGATTATGATATTGCTGATGATATAGCTTTGAGTAACACATCTATAGTTTTTAATGGTATGGAATGTGGAGATAGTTTAACTTCACAGTTAGAATTTATGGGAAATAATATGATGGAAGAAGTTACGCAAAAGTTTAAGGTACCATTTAAACAAAGACCTTCTATTATAGTATCAGAAGATGAAGAGTTTATAGATGATTTATATAAGATAGGAAAAGAAAAGCAAAAGGATATAAAAATACTTACTAGAGAAGAGTTAATAGATTTACAGTCTGATATAAATAAAGATTATAACAAAGCACTTTATTTTGAGAATACAGGAGTAGTTTGTCCATATGATTTAGCTTTGGCGTATGGAGAGGTAGCATTTGATAATAACGTTAATTTTAAATTAGAGGAAGAAGTATTAGATATAAAAAAAGAATCTAAGGGATTTAAGGTTATAACAAATAAAAATAAATTTACTTGCAAGATAGTTATAAATACTACTCCAAATGAAAATTATTGCATAGATAATAAAAAGGAAAAAGAAAAAGAGTGTAATTTAAATATTAGATATGTGTGTATAAATAGAGAAGCAAATCTTGATTATTCTAATTTAATATTTAGTGTTACTAGGGAAAAAGAGCATATGTTAGCAATACCTACTTTAAACGGTGAAACTATAGGTGCAATGGTAACGGCAAAAGATATAGATAATGCAACTGTATTAGAGGAATTAAAAACTATAATTCCTAATATAGATAACAAATATATAAGTACTTTTTATAATAATAAGTATTATGATAGACCCTTTTTTATAGATGATAGTGGTATTGATATTGGATATATAAAGGTTTCAAATAAACATTATGCTATAGTAACTATGGCACCTGCAATTGCAAAAATAATTTCTGAGACCGTAATAAATAAAATTAAATGTAGAAAAAAGAAAGATTTTATAGATAGAAGAAGAGAATATTATAGATTTAGAGATTTAACCAATGAAGAAAGAAATGAAATCATAAAACTGAATCCAAGCTATGGAAAGATAATATGCTTTTGTGAAAAGGTAACGGAAGGTGAAATTATAGATGCTATAAGGAGACCTTTAGGTGCTAGAACCTTAGAAGGTATCAAAAGAAGAACAGGAGCAGCCGTTGGAAAGTGTCAAGGGGCTCAATGTATGAATAAAATTCTATTTATATTAGCAAGAGAAACAAATAAACCTTTAACGGAAATAGTTAAGGATTCTAAAAACTCTATAATACTATTAAATAGAATAAAAGAGTTTGATACTATGTAGGGGTGAGTAGTTGTGATGGAGATAGATCTAATAGATGTTATTCCTAAGGAATATTTAAAATATAATGAGGGAATAACTATAAATAATACTATTGATACCAAAAATATATATAATGATGAAGTTGCTGTAGAGGAAGATGATAATATTAATGAATATAATAAAGGCATTTTTACTACAGTAGTTCGAGTTAAAGGATCCAAGGAATCTAATGTTGTATCAATAAAGACCAATAAAGCTGTTCATAAGGATATATGGATAGAAATTTCTAAAGCATTAAGTAGATTAAGAGTTGGACCACCTCTTAAAATTGGAGATGTTATATGTAAGAATATACTTAATACAGGTGTAGATATTATATGTACAAGGAATGTAAATAGAGGTTAATATAATACAGTATATTGACTTTAGACAATTAAAGTTGTAAAATTATTCATAACGAAATAAAGTACATGTAAACCGTTGAAGAGAATAGTAGCTATTTTAAAGGTTAAAGAGAGTCGGTGGTTGGTGCAAACTGATGCCTAAGATTTAGTGAATCCACCTCTGAGGGACTGTGATGAACAGTACGGAAATAACCGTTATTAATTAAGAGGATTAAAATTTTAATATTTGAGTTTTGATCAATTAGGGTGGCAACGCGGAGTCTTTCGTCCCTTTTATAGGGAAATAAGGCTCCTTTTTTATTTAAGATTAATATAAATTTTATAGATATATAAACTATAGGAGGAATAAAAATGTTAGATATTAAAAGACTTAGAACTAACACTGAAGAAATTAAAAAGCTTATGCAAAATAGAGGAGAATCTTTTGATGTTTCTCAAATAGATGAAGTGTTAGACCTTGATAAAAAAAGAAGAGATATTTTAGTCAAGGTTGAAGAAATGAAAAATGAAAGAAATAAGAAGTCAGCAGAGGTTCCTAAATTAAAAAAAGCAGGAGAAGATGCTACAGAGCTTTTAAATGAGATGAAAGAACTTGCTGATAAAATTAAGCAATTTGATGTAGAGCTTAATGATATAGATTCTAAGATAGAGTATTTATTATTAAGAATACCAAATGTACCAAATCCACAAGTACCAGAAGGTAAGAGTGATGAAGATAATGTAGAAATCAGAAAATGGGGAGAGCCAAGAAAATTTGATTTCGAACTTAAAGCTCATTGGGATATAGGAACAGGTCTTGATATTTTAGACTTTGAAAGAGCTGGTAAAATTACAGGTTCAAGATTTACAGTATATAAAGGATTAGGGGCTAGATTAGAAAGATCTTTAATAAATTATTTCTTAGATACGCATACTGAGAAAAATGGATATACAGAAGCTTTACCTCCATATATGGTAAATAGAACAAGTATGACAGGTACAGGACAACTACCTAAATTTGAGGAAGATGCTTTTAAAATTGCAGAGGATGATTATTTCTTAATTCCAACAGCTGAAGTTCCAATTACAAATCTTCATAGAGATGAAGTTTTATTAGGAAGTCAGTTACCTGTAAAATATGCGGCATATAGTGCTTGTTTTAGATCTGAAGCTGGATCAGCAGGAAGAGATACTAGAGGTCTAATAAGACAACATCAATTTAATAAAGTTGAGCTTGTTAAGTTTGTTAAACCGGAAGATTCATATGAAGAGTTAGAGAAATTAACAGCTGATGCAGAATCAATTTTACAAGGTTTAGGAATACCTTATAGGGTAGTTAGAATATGTAAAGGCGATTTAGGATTTACTGCTGCTTATAAATATGACATAGAAGTTTGGATGCCAAGTTATAATAGATATGTTGAGATTTCAAGCTGTAGTAATTTTGAAGATTATCAAGCAAGACGTGCTAATATCAGATATAAAGAAGATGCAAAATCAAAACCTCAATATGTTCATACATTAAATGGTTCAGGATTAGCTGTAGGCAGAACTGTAGCAGCCATATTAGAAAACTATCAAAATGAAGATGGAACTGTTGAAATTCCAGAAGCTTTAAGAGGTTATATGGGTAGAGAAGTATTGAAATAAATATATATAAGATAGTAAAAATGAATGTTGTATATAAACAATGTTCATTTTTACTTAATAAGCGAGTATTATTTTGCAAAATTTTTTATAAAAGTGTTGACATATTTAACTGTGATTGATATAATAAATCTTGTCGTGAGACACTTAATATAAATATGGAGAGATGGTCGAGTTGGTTTAAGGCACCGGTCTTGAAAACCGGCGTGCGTGGAAGCGTACCTAGGGTTCGAATCCCTATCTCTCCGCCATAAGTTATAATTAACTTCAGTTTGGAGAAATACTCAAGTGGCTGAAGAGGCGCCCCTGCTAAGGGCGTAGGTCGGGTAACTGGCGCCCGGGTTCAAATCCCGGTTTCTCCGCCATAAGACATCTAGTTTACTAGATGTCTTTTATTTTGAATTAGTAATAAATTTAAACCTCATAAAATAAAAAATACTTAATATATAGAAAGTACAAAGATGAGATATTTTTGTACTTTTTATATTTTTATAAGCATACTAATTTATCTTTTTAATATCTATAATATCTATAATATATTTAATAGTTTTCATGAATAAAACCTATTTAGGTGAAAGTTTTATGTAATTATTTTTCTACAATTTTTAGTATATTATTTATAAAAGGAGTTTTTTATCATTATTTATATAAATTTCGATTTTTTTAAAAAAATATATTGACATAAAACGAATATATTGATATAATTTTACCTGTGTTCAGGAAAAATAAATATGGAGAGATGGTCGAGTTGGTTTAAGGCACCGGTCTTGAAAACCGGCGTGCGTGGAAGCGTACCTAGGGTTCGAATCCCTATCTCTCCGCCAAAAGCTCATAAATCTAAATAGATTTATGGGTTTTTTTACGTTCAAATTTAAAAATAATTACTAATTTAAGGTTCTTACAAAAAACATTGTAAAGTTTCGAAAAATTTTAACAACCATATTGAAATAATTGAAAAAAAAGGATAGTATAAATATAGGGGAATTAAAATATAATGATAATATAAAGAGTATTAGGGTATAGTTCAAAAACTTACAAAGAAAAGAAGTGTATGGGTATGTTAAAGGGAAACAGAGTTATATTAAGGGCAGTAGAAAAACGTGATGTTGCTCTTTTTTATGATATGTGGAGCGATGATGATATTAGAAAATTTGATGGGGCTGGGCAAATAGTTCCTAGTAAAGAATATATCATGGAAAACTTTCAGGTAATAATGAATTCTTATAAGAAGCATTTAACTATAATAAATGAAAAGGGAAGTATAATAGGATACTTAACATACGAGCCTATAAAGGATTGCAAAAATGTATTTGAAATAGGTATTACAATAAATAAGAACTTTTGGAGTAGAGGATATGGTAAAGATTCAATAAGAACCATATTGAAATTTTTATTCTTGGAAACTGCTGCGGAAAGAGTGGAATTAAGGGTATGCATTGATAATATAAGGGCTATAGGATGTTATAAAAAATGTGGATTTGAAGAAGAAGGAATAAATAAAAATAGATTCTTTTCAGAAGGTAAGTATAAAGATGTTTTAATGATGTCTATATTAAAGGATAAATTTCATAAGTTTTATGATGTATAAATAACTTAGTATATTGCATTTTTATTAAAAATGTGATACTATTATATATAGATTTTACGCGTCGGTAGCTCAGTTGGATAGAGTAGCTGGCTACGAACCAGTTGGTCGGGAGTTCGAATCTTCTCCGACGCACCATAAAAAAGCCCTATAAACAATATTGTTTATAAGGCTTTTTTTATATTTTAAGAAGAAAACCAAATCTAGATTGTAACACATATCAAATTTGTATAGATTGGTTTAATTTATATGCAATAAAAACTATTAATGATTAAAAAATAAAATAATAGCCTAAGATAAGTATGAGATATTATGGTTGCAAATATGCAAAAATATGCATAATGAACTTAAAAAATTTAGGCATTAAGTAAAGGGGCTGTCGCATTAGCATAAAAATTTATACTAACGCGGCAGCGTTTTTTTGTGTTTTATAGAAAAATTAATGATAGTTCACCGCCTATAAGCTTAATAATTTAAAAATGTCGCACTTTAATAAGCCTTTGGTATTAAGGCTTTTTTGACTTGTAGAATTTT
>NZ_JAUSWN010000043.1:0-7002 GCF_030815255.1 Hathewaya limosa | reverse complement strand
TCTGACTTAAGCATTACTTGCTAAGCATTTAATTTTTATTTCAAAAGAATACGAGTTGTTTATCATACTCTGTTTAATTTTCAAAGATCAATTTCCGTCTTTCGACTACATTTTTTATTTTACCAAACCATTTATGTTTTGTCAACATATTTTTGATTTGCTTGTTAATCACATTTCGTGAAGAACAATTAATATATTAACAGATTTATCTCCCGTATTTATACATTTATTGTGATTTACGATAAATTAAATCACATTTCCTCCTATTTACTATTATTTTTCGCTTTTTACACATATAGATACACCAGGTATAGTTTTTTTCTGTTTTTTTATGTTTTAGTATATTTCTTTACGTTTTTTGTTAATAGAAAAAACTAGTCCTATGAATTTTTACTTTATTTATAATGAAATTATTATACAAAATAAAAAACTAGCCTATATTATAACTTAACAAGAAATAATATAAGCTAATTACTATTCGCTCCAATTAAACGTTTTATAAAATGTTTTATGATCTTTCCACTCACCATTGATAAATAAGTATTTTTCATTTATACCTAATTCTTTAAATCCACATGCCTTTAAAACTGCCTGTGACCTGACATTATCTAGAAGTGTACTAGCCTCTATTCTGTGTAATTGTAATACATCAAAAATATACTCTATAGTTAAATTTAACGCTTCTTTCATGTAACCTTTTCCTTGTTCCATTTCGTCCATAGAATAACCCACTGTACAATTTCTAAACACACCTAAAGTTATATTGGTCACTCTTATTTTTCCGATTAGCTTTCCTTGTTTAAACACCCCGAAATTAACTTCTCTACCATTTAAATAACCCTTATAACTTTCAATAAGGTAACTTTGTTGAGCATCTATAGTAAAATACCTTTCTTCTCTATGAGGTTCATACATCTCTAAGTGTTTTCTATTTCTTATGCAATAATTTAATAATTCATTGCTATAATCTGGTGTTAAAATTCTTAACTCTATATGTTTTCCCTTTATGGCATGTTGGCTCTTTATATCTGACTTTTTATAATCTTCATCTGTTATCCCAAATAAAAACTCCGATTTATATTCATTTCTATTTATATATATATTGTCTTTTAATACTCCTTCTAATTCAAATCCCTTTTCTATTATAGGCAAAAAATCGAAATCTTGATTTACAAGTAAATTAAGTTTACATATTTTTTTCTCCCAAAACAATTTATATAATAATGAATCTATCAATTCTGATAAAAGATCATATAATCCATTACTTTCTTTATAAAGTTTTATTCTTATCAACATGTATTTATTTTTAATATTTTTATCTACTATAAATATTCTACCTATGTTAATTCCTACGTTATCTTTTAAAACATACTCATTTTCATTTCCCTTTATCTGTTCAATTGTAATTAAATTTTTTTCACTTCCCATTATCTCACGCCTCAGTTTTAACTTAATTTTTTCTTAAACTATTGTTTATATAAAATTGTGCACATAAAGATATAAACAAACTGATAGGTATTATAAAAAATGCACGACTAGGCCCAAAAGCTTGATTCAAAGATCCTAATATTGCATTTAAAATCATGCTTACAACTGATGCACTAGAAACAATTAGTCCCATTACATAAGATGAATCAGATTTAAAAACCTTACTGGATGCTAAAACTATAGTAGGGAAAGTTATAGCAAAGAATAATCCTGATGCAGCAATAAACATAAGACCTTTTTCAGCTAATATTATTCCTGTTACAAATAATATAATAGCTATTACAGTGGAAACTATTACAGATCTTAGTTCACCAAATTTCTCAACTACAAATCCTCCTAAGAGCCTGCCAATTGTAAAGACAGCAGTAAATGCTGATAAATATTTAGTGGCGGATCCTATTCCTAGATTAAAACCTTTCTCCATATAATTTACAAACCAAGTAACTGTAGCCGATTCGGCAAACACATAGAAACCTAATGCTATCCCAAAAGCATAAACTAAGGTTTTGTTTAACTCTAATTTATTTGAAGAATTAGTTTCCTTATTTATACTTACTTCTGGTACTTTTATAAAATAGAATATTCCCATCATCACTATATACAGTACAGTAACCCCTAAATATATTTTCTGCCATGAAATATTTTTATTCAGCAAATACCCCGCTGAACTTGTACCTATTGTAGCACCAAATCCATAAAAGAAATGAGTTAAATTCATAAGCACAGCTTGAAAACTTACTGCAATAAAAGGTATCAAAGTATTTATTGCTATTGCACATAAAGCTAAGGCTGCATTTATTAAAAATGTATCTACAAATAACATTCCCATACTCTTAGTTATAGAGAACAAGAATGTAGCTAATATAGCAAATAACATTCCACTTATAAATACTTTTTTTTGCCCTACCTTTCTAGAAAATAATCCTCCTAAGTAGGTAAATATTATATAAGCGAAAGATCCTACAAAAAGCCATATACCAATTACACTATCATTTATATTAAGAGTACTTTTAAAAATAGGAACAAAAACGCCTTTGATATTTTCTGCAATAGCATCTAAAATCATTAATGCAAACATAAATATAATTAAATATATGTACTTATTTTTGTTGCACTTTTTCTTACTATTCGGTGTAACCAACTTCTTGTCCTCCTATCAAATCATAAATAATATATATTATATCATAAATAACTATTACAGAAATAAAAGAAAGAGGAGAATAATTTAAACAACTCGCTTTATTTCATAAATATTTCCTTGAAAATAAAAAGCATTTATAATTGATATACGAATTTTATTAATTATAAATGCTTTTTTAACTACAAAATTTATTTAGCCTATGCTTATTATTTCTTTCATAACATTAAACATGTTTTTAGTACACATACCATTTTTATAATTAATACATCTAGAACAAGTATTGCAATTAGAACTTAACATATTAGATGTCATTGAAAATTTATCTACATACTGATTACAATTCTCTGCCACTAACTTATGTAATTCTCCATTTAGCATACTATCATCTCCTGCTAGATTTAATGTAATTATAATAATAGTATTACCCCATAAAAATAATTTACTCATAAAATATATTATTGTATTACCTCTTAATATATAATGGGGATTCTGTTTCTCTACAATACCTAACTATTATACATTCCGCTAAATTTCTTGGGCATCTTAAACACATACAATCTTTTACATTGCCATCACAAGTTTTGTTATTATACTCAGGACATTTCAAACAGTTATTCGCTAAAACTTTTTCCATTTTTATTACCTCTTTTATTTTTTATTTTACATTCAATCATCTTTTTTAAATTTTATCATTATTTAAAGTTAAATAAAACCTAATAAAATCTATGATATAGAAAACTCATATAAAAAATTTCTTTAATATATAAATCAAATTTATTTTAATGATATAATTATTAAAAATATAATGTTCTAATAAGTATTTAAATTTAAGAGGGAGGCCATTAATGGAAAGAAAAATAAAACGTAAATTATATAAAACCTACTATATTCTACTTATTTATTTTACGCTATTTATGACCACTGCATTTTTATTAGAGACTCCTGTAAATATCTTTACTGGTATGACAAAAATTCTATTTCAATCTAATATTTTAATTACAGACTATGTTGCATTAGGAGGTATAGGTGCATCATTATTTAATGCAAGTATATTATCTATAACATTTTTATTAATTTTTATTTATGTAGGAATTAAACCAAATGGCTCTACTATATCTTGCTTATTATTAATATTTGGCTTTGGACTATTCGGAAAAAATATATTAAATGTATGGCCAATAGTTTTTGGCGTTTGGTTATTCTCTAAATATCAAAAACAACCCTTTTTAAACTATATCTTAATCGCTACATTCGGTACAACTCTTTCCCCGACATTTAACGAACTACTTTTCACAAACATATTTCCTATTTATTTAGCAATTCCATTTGCATTATTTACAGGCATATTAGTTGGATTCATATTAAGTCCATTAACCTCATATTGTTTAAGGCTTCACCAAGGGTATAATTTATATAATACAGGTTTCTCAGCAGGGCTTATAGGCACTGTACTTATGTCTATTTTACGAGCTTTTGGAATAGATTTTCCTAAAAGATTGCTATGGGCCAATGGAAATAATTTTTTCTTTTCTGTATTCTTAGTATGTACATTCGTATCTTTTATAATCTTAGGATATATACTAGATAAAGATGCCTTTAAAAAATTAAAAAAGATTACTAATCAACCTGGAAGACTAGTATCAGATTTTTATATTAAATTTGGAGATGGTGCTACTTTTGTTAACATGGGTATTTTGGGAATTTCATTTACACTATTAATTTTATTGCTTAATGGTGACTTAACAGGTCCTACTATTGGTGGAATTTTTACTATTGTCGGCTTTGGTTCATTTGGTAAACATATAAAAAACGTAACACCTATTGTAATTGGAGCTATTTTATCATCTTTTCTAAATGTTTGGGAAGTTAATTCTCCCAATATGCTTCTTGCAATTCTATTTAGTACAACCTTAGCTCCTATTAGCGGTCATTTTGGATGGATATTCGGAATATTAGCTGGTTTTTTACATGTATGTATGGTAATGAATATGGGATACTTACATGGAGGTATAAATCTTTATAATAATGGATTTGTAGGTGGAACCATTGCTATAATATTAGTTCCCATAATATCTGCCTTTAGAAAGAAAGTGATTAGTTCTATAGATAAGTGAAATTTTAATAATAAAAAATAAATTTTTATGAAAGGAGACATAGCTATTATAAGCGCTATAAAGACCATGAATAATACAAATATAAAAAATATAAAACTAATAAGTGAATTAATGAGCTTTTGTTATAAATATAATGCAAGTAAAGTTAACTTAGAGGTAGAAAGTATCAAGAATATCATTAAAATAACTCTTATTTCACATAATATAATACTTCCTGACAGTATCCTAGAGGAATTAAAAGACACTCTTTCTTGTCCTAGATGTCATGAAATTGAAGAATATTATTGGAGTTTAAGCGGTGATGATATTACAGATTCAGAATTAACTTTAATAGGTATGATGATAGATAACGCAATTATAGATTATAACAAAAAAGATAAAATTTTAAACATGCAACTCTTAAGAAAAGTCTAAGAAAAACACATCATTTTAAACAAATGATGTGTTTTTTACTATCTTTTATTCTATTAATCTATCTTTAATTCTTGTATTACTTTAGCTATAATTTTTTTACCTATTATATCTTCTTTCATATAACTAGTAATATTATCAATATTTCTCCACTTAGCTTGTTCCACTTCCTTTGATATAGAAATTTCTCCATTATCATAAAAAGCCATGAAAGTAAGCATCAATATTTCTTTATCTTTTAAAAACTGACTACCTAGATATTTTATATTCTTAATATTAATACCGGTTTCTTCTCTAACCTCTCTATGCACAGCTTCCTCTACAGTTTCATTTTGACAAACATATCCTGAAATAAGAATCTCCGAATTTTTATATATATAACTTTGTTTTAATAAGAGAATTTCATTATCCCTTATAACTGCTACAACTATACATGGTTTAGGAACATCAAAAAATAACATTTTATGCTTTTCACAATAAGGAACATTTCCTTCATCCCAACTATATTTATATATCAGTTTTCTACCACAAATCGGACAAAATTTAAACTTCATCCTACTCTCTCCTTATATAACTATTTTTACTTCTTTAGATAAATATATATATTCTTCTCCAACCTCACATTCATAAGCAAAAATATCTACCCCTTTAATTTTAGCTAGTTTCAGTGCTTCTGTAAACTTAGGATCCATATCTTCATTTGGAGAAAAGGATTTGATTTCATTTAGCTGAATTAAGAAAACAACACCTGCACCTTTCCCACTGTTCTTTGCTTCAATTAACTCCAAAATATGTTTAGTTCCTCTTTCTGTTGGGGCATCAGGGAACATTGTAGTTCCATTGTCTTCTAATGTAACTCCCTTTACTTCTAAATAATATTCCTCTCCACTATCCTTAGAAAGTTTAAAATCAAATCTACTATTTCCGAATGTCTTTTCCCTTTGTATAATATTAAACTGTTCAAGCTTAGGAAATTTTTTTGCCTTTAATGCCTCCTCTACAACTTTATTAGGAATCTGAGAATCTATATTTATTAACTTATTCTTTTTATATGCAGCTATTAGATCATATGGCGTCTTTCTATTAGGAGTTGTTCCTTCTCTTAAAATAACTGTACAACCTGGGATTAAGATTTCTTTACATCTTCCTGTATTAGGAACATGTACTAAGATTTCTTTATTATCCACCTTAACATATGCTTGAAACCTATTTGGTCTTTTTATAAATTTAGCTCTTATGACTTGTTCCTTAAAAAACATATTATTATCCTCTTTTCTTAATAACCATTTATCCATCTTATACTTAAACTTATCCACAATTCATATTTAAAGTATTCCACAATGTTAATTATTTTAAAAGTCATTTGTGGATTATTATACTTATAATTAATTATCTAATATTATTATAAACAATAAACTTACAATATAAAAAGCCCTTTTATAAAGTTAATACTTTATAAAAGGGCTTTTTATCCACATTAATAAAATGGTGCGTCTTAAGGGAGTCGAACCCCTGGCACACGGCTTAGAAGGCCGTTGCTCTATCCTGCTGAGCTAAAGACGCATAAAAAGTTATAAACCCGGCGATGTCCTACTCTCCCACAAGGCTGCCCCTGAAGTACCATCGGCGCTGTAAAGCTTAACTTGCCTGTTCGGTATGGAAAGGAGTGTTACCTTTACGCCATCATCACCGGATTATTTATATAATATATAAATTTAAGTCAACTGTCAACTTAAATCTTAGTTTTAGAGAAATTGCTCTCTCAAAATTGTATAATGAATATTTATTTGGTCAAGTCCTCGACCTATTAGTATGAGTCAGCTGAACATGTTACCACGCTTACACCTC
>NZ_JAUSWN010000042.1:0-7555 GCF_030815255.1 Hathewaya limosa | reverse complement strand
TGTAAGCGTGGTAACATGTTCAGCTGACTCATACTAATAGGTCGAGGACTTGACCAAATAAATATTCATTATACAATTTTGAGAGAGCAATCTCTTAAAAAAATATCCGGTGGCAATGGCGTAAAGGTAACACTCCTTTCCATACCGAACAGGCAGGTTAAGCTTTATAGCGCTGATGGTACTGCAGGGGCAGCCTTGTGGGAGAGTAAGACGTCGCCGGGTACATAGTATGATTCACTAGCTCAGTCGGTAGAGCACATGACTTTTAATCATGGTGTCCGGGGTTCGATTCCCCGGTGAGTCACCAAAAATCATCTTACAATTCGTAAGATGATTTTTTTATGTACAAAAATAAGTATATTATCCACAATAAATTTGATTTTTACAATAAAATCTGAAAAAATGTTAATAAGATTATGGATATGTTATTAATTAATGTTGACTATATACATATATAAGTGTACTATTGTAATATAACACTAGATTATTAGAGAATTTTAGTATTGTATTAAAGGAAGGAAATATAAAACATGAAATTTAGTCAAAATACTCCTATATATACTCAAGTTATGAACTTTATAAAAGGTAAAGTTATAAATGGAGAATTGAATCCTGGGGATAAAGTTCCTTCAGTTAGAGAATTATCTTCTCAATTAAAAATTAATCCGAATACTATTCAAAGAGCTTATGGGGAACTAGAAAGAGAGGGGATTACTTATACTCAAAGAGGAATGGGAACTTTTATTGTAGAAGATGATTTTATTATTACAAAATTAAAAAAACATATGGCACAAAATATTATTGATGAATTTATAATACAAATGAATAATTTAGGATTCTATGATGAGAGTATAATTACTCTTATTTCACAAAATCTTAAAATGGGGAATTAGAATATAGGGATTATAAAAGGGGGATAAATTATGATAAATTTATCAAATGATGACTATACAGAAGAGGATATTTTGGTGGCAAAGAATTTATGTAAATCTTATTCTAGAAAGGTTGTTTTAGATAATTTTAACTTAATAATACCTAAGGGCAGGATTCTAGGATTGTTAGGCCCTAATGGAAGTGGAAAAACAACTTTTTTAAAAATTATATGTGGTTTATTACCTGATTTTAAAGGGGATATATTAATAAATGCTAAAAGACCTTCTCCATATACTAATTCAATTATTTCTTATTTACCTGATAAAAATTTTTTATTTAATTGGATGAAAGTTAGAGATGCATTAAATTTTTATAAAGATTTTTATAAAGATTTTAATGAAAATAAAGCTAAAGAATTATTAAAATTTATGGATCTTGATGAAAATTTAAGGATAACGGCTTTATCTAAAGGCATGATTGAAAAATTAAATCTTTCATTGATTCTATCAAGGAATGCTAAATTATATATTTTAGATGAGCCTATAGGAGGAGTAGATACTACTACAAGAGAGAAAATTTTAGATGCTATTTTACAAAATTACTCTAAAGAGAGTTCAATCATAATAACAACTCATTTAATTAATGAGCTAGAAAGAATCTTTGATTATGTGGCATTTATAAAAGATGGAAAAATAATTCTAGAAGATAATACTGAGGAATTGAGAATTAAATATAATAAATCAATTGATGAAATTTATAGAGATATTTTTAAATAAGAAATTCATAGGTAAAAAAGGGGGAAACATTATGCTAAAGCTTTTAAAATATAATTTCAAGGATAGTATGAAGATTATATGTGGAATACTTATAGCTAGTTTACTTAATGTGCTTTTTTTAGGGCATTTTAAATCATATATATATTTATTTCATATATTTATATCATTCACTATGATTATTGGCATATTAAAAATTTTAGGTTCCTATGAAAATGACCTATATCATAAAGAAGCAAATTTAATTTTTACTTTACCTATAAGTAAAAAAAATATACTTTTTTCTAGGCTTATATATTCTTTTTTATTGATGTTATTCGTTATAATTATAAATCTCATTTGTTTTTTCTTTTTAGGATATATATATAAACTTTATGATCCATTAGCTATATTTAAAGTATTTAATGTTATAACAAGTAGGCCTATAGCAATAATAATACTTATCTTACTTCTTGTTATAAAGTATTTTGAATTGACACTGATTATGTATTTTGGAATTACCTTAAGTAAAGTAATTTCAAAAAATAAAAAAAGAGGAGTGCTAAGTTTAATTTTTATAGTTGCTTCATGTTATTTAATAAATTTTTTAGATAATAGCATAAAAAGTATATTTACAAAAAATATAGGATATAATATGAGGTCATTTAATATAGGAGAGTACATGTATATTGACCTACCATATATACGATTAAATATAGCTAGTGTAATATTTAATATTATTATCTGTATTATGTTGTTTTATATTATTTCATATATGCTTAAGAAGAAAGTTAATTTGTAGTTTTTTTCTATATAGATAATTATTATATTTATAATTAAATAATATATAAATAAGATAAAAAGACTATTTCAACAAAAATAAGTTTTAAATTAAAATAGTCTTTTTTACATACATTTTTTTATATAGTTTTTAAAGATTCATACATTGTTTTAATACTTTTCCTATTTTATCATTAATAACTAAGTTAGCTTTGTAATCATAAGGAGTAGAGGTTTTATTAATTAAAATTAACTTATTACCTTTATAGTAGTCAATTAATCCAGCTGCAGGGTAAACAACTAAAGAAGTTCCACCTACTATTAATACATCAGCTTCATTTATAAGTTTTATAGATTCTCTAAGAATAGATGAGTCTAAACTTTCCTCATATAAAACAACATCAGGTTTTACTATAGAACCACATTCAGTACAGTATGGTATTTGTGTTTTAGACTTAAGTATATAGTCTAGGTCATAAAACTTACCACATTTAGTACAATAATTTCTATGAATGGATCCATGAAGTTCTAAAACTTTTTTGGAACCAGCCATTTGATGTAAGCCATCTATATTTTGAGTTATTACCCCTTTAAGTTTTCCTATTTCCTCTAACTTAGCTAAGGTTATATGAGCAGTGTTAGGTTTAGCATCTTCATATATAAGTTTCTTTCTATAAAAATTAAAAAATTCTTCAGTATACTTTTTAAAAAAGGTATGAGATACTAACTGTTCAGGAGTAAATGTAACATTTAGTTTTTGATTAAATAACCCATTAGAACTTCTAAAATCGGGTATACCACTCTCACAACTACATCCAGCGCCACCAAAGAATACTATATTATTACTTTCTTTTAGTATTTTAGTCAGTTCTTCTATTTCTTTTGACATGAAATCATCTCCAAAATATATTTATATACTTTTATTATCACATAAAAAGTTAAAAAGACAAATATATATAACTATAGGGTGTTAATACAAGGATTACTTTATATATTAATTTAATCTTGATATGTAAAGATACAAATTTTTTAATTAGGCAGGTTATTATCATATAATAGTAAAACAAATTTGACAATGTATAGTTTTTAACTTATAATTTTTTTAGTTGTATAAAATTTAATATATAAAATTTAATTTGTTAAAGGGGAGTAACTACCCTAAACCGAAGGGTGATAAAATCAACATCATGGTTTTTACAAACCTGGTTTTATCATGGCAAACTTGTCACAGTGAGACTTTTAACACAATAAAACTATACGTTTAGTTTTATTGTGTTAGAGGTCTCTTTTTTTATTTACTATAAAACAAAATATTGGAGATACTAAAAATTTAGTTTAATAATTAAAATAAGGTTAAAAGGGAGGAAAAAATTTATGGATTTTTTTCAAAAGTCTACAGATGACATTTTGCAGGAGTTCAATGTTCGGTTAGATGTAGGATTAAATCAAGATCAGGTCGTACAAAATGAAAAGAAGTATGGGAAAAATGAATTTTCTTCAGGCGAAAAAACATCTCTGGTAAAGAAAATATTAGGGGTCTTAAAAGAGCCTATGATATTTATTTTGCTTATAGCAGCACTTATAGCTATAGGAATGAATGTATATAGACATTCCCAAGGGATGCATACTGAGTTTACAGAAAGTATTGGAATAGTAGTGGCTATACTTCTTTCAGTTGGTATTGAAATAATTATGGAGGGTAAATCAGAAAAAGCCTTTGATGCACTAAATAACATAAATGATGATGTAAAAGTTAAGGTTATAAGAGAAGGAATTATACAATATGTAAATAAAAAGGATGTAGTTGTTGGAGATATTATTAAAGTTGAGACAGGAGATAAAATTCCAGCAGATTGTAGATTAATAGATTCATTACAATTAAAGGTGGATGAATCTATGTTGACTGGTGAAAGTATAGCCGTTAGCAAAGATGCTGAAGTTATAATAGAAGATTCTAAGGTTACTTTATCAGAACGTGTTAATATGATTTTTGCAGGTACATTTGTAACATATGGACAGGGTACAGCTGTAGTTATCGGCATTGGTGATAAAACAGAAATGGGAGGTATTGCAACTGAGTTAAAAGGGGTTCAAAATGCATCAACACCTCTTCAAGAAAAGTTAGATAAATTAGCTAAAACCATAAGTGTTTTAGGTATGGTAGCAGCAGGATTGATATTTACATATGAAATATTTAAAATTTACTCCACTAATACAATGTCTTTTGATACTATACAAGAAGCTTTTATGACTAGTATTGCATTGATTGTTGCGTCTGTGCCAGAGGGTTTGCCTACTATTGTTGCTATAACATTATCATTAAATATAATTAAAATGGCTAAGACCAATGCCCTTGTTAGAAAATTAGTTGCTTGTGAAACTGTAGGCTGTATAAATGTTATTTGTTCAGATAAAACAGGCACACTCACTAAAAATCAAATGACGGTAATAGATGTTTGGAACAATGGGAAGATAGTTAAACCAGAAGAATTAAAAAATAGATTTTTTGTCGATAATTTCATTGTAAACAGTACAGCCAATATTAATATAACAGAAGGAAAGGTAAAGTTTGTAGGAAATCCTACCGAATGTTCCTTACTTGAGGCTTTTAGCAAAACAATTTGTTCTATGAATCCTAAAACTTGTTTTTTTTATGAAGAAAATCACATTGTTTGTGGCAATAAGTGCAAAAAGGTCTGTAGCAAGACAAGTGGTCAAGTTTCCTACTTAGATATAAGAAAAGATGCAGATATAGTATTTCAATATCCGTTTACCTCAGATAAAAAGTCCATGACTACTATAGCAAGTGAAGAAAATACATATATGGTATATACAAAAGGAAGTCCAGAAAGAATTATTGATTTGTGTGATAAAATAATAATCAATAATGAAATTAAGCCTTTTACTAAGGTACTAAAACAAAAGATGGATAAAGAAATTATAAGGTTACAAAAGGAATCTAAAAGAATTTTAGCTTTTTCCCATAAGGAACTTAGTGAAGTTTATGATTGGGAAAAGGAACAAAATAATATAGAATCACATATGATTTTTGATGGATTTGTTTCTATAGCAGACCCACTAAGAGATGATGTATATGAAGCAGTAAAAAAATGTAGAGAATCAGGAATAAACTTAAAAATTCTAACAGGAGACAATATTGTTACAGCTACATCTATTGCCAAACAATTAGATATAGTAAATGAAGATAGTATCATAATAGAGGCTCCAGAAATTGATGAAATGTCAGATGATGAGTTATTAAAAATAATTGATAGAATAATAGTTATTGCAAGAAGCAAACCTATTACTAAAATGAGGATAGTAAATCTTTTAAAAGGTAAGGGGGAAGTAGTTGCGGTTACTGGTGATGGCATAAATGATGCACCTGCATTAAAAAATGCTGATGTAGGTATTGCAATGGGTATTACAGGTACAGAAGTATCAAAGGAAGCTAGTGATATTATTCTTCTTGATGATTCTTTTTCTACTATTTTAAAATCAGTGGAATGGGGAAGAGGGATTTATGAAAACTTTCAAAGGTTTATTCAATTTCAATTAACAGTTAATTTAGTGGCTGTTTTTATAGTAATACTATGTGAATTATTAGGTAAGGAATTACCTTTTACTACAATTCAACTTTTATGGGTAAATTTAATTATGGATGGTCCTCCAGCATTGACTTTAGGTTTGGAAGCTTTAAGAAGTCATTTGATGAGGCAAGAACCTGTTAAGAGAGATGCCAATATAATAACAAATAAAATGTTAAGTCATATAATAATGAATGGTATGTATATGGTTGTTATGATGCTATTTCTTATAGAAAATAATGCTCTAAATGGAACAGAGGCACAACAAGGCAGTATTATATTTGCTACCTTTGTAATGTTCCAGTTATTCAATGCATTTAATTCTAGAGAATTAGGTGATGAAAGTATATTTAATAATTTATTGAATAATAAGGTCATGTTATTAGTTATAGGAGTTACATTTATACTTCAGATTATTGTGACTCAATTTGGAGGGGTAGTATTTAAAACAATAGCATTACCATTTCAATTATGGATAAAAATTATAATTTATTCTTCTACCGTTGTTATTTTTGGTGAATTAATAAAGTTTATGGACAGGATAGAAAAAAAGCAAAAAGAGAAAAAGGAAACAATAAGAAAGCAAAGATTACAAGGTAAATAAGATTTATAATAAAAAATAAATGCCAAGGAATTAATAAAAAAAGTTCCTTGGTTCTTTTATTAGTTTTAATTATTTTTTTTAAGTAATTTAAATTTTTTTATTCTTTTCATATTTTGGATTGAACTTATTAAGGTAATTATCCCTACAATGAATAATAATGTGGATTTTAATATAGATTTAGCACCCCAAAATCCAAAACACGCCATAAAAGACATAATACATATTACTGAGTCATTAATAATATAAAGTACATGTGTTTTTACTTTGTTTTCTATTGTATCTAACATTTTTTTGAAATTTTTTATGTTTTTTATACTTTGTATAGATGATAAGGCAAAAGTTATTCCAGGAATACATAGTGGAATAAATACTGAGGTATCATGGTTTTTTATAGCAATATAACTACCATAAAAACATAGAATACTAGTAATCAATGATGCACTAAAATAAGATTTTTCAGTACTGATTTTTGTATTTATATTGTTATTCATAATATTTAACCCCTTCATATAATTTTAGATGTATTATTAATTATTTATATATAAACTTTATTTTTTTAATAAAATACCTCAATTTAATAAAACATAAGCAAAGTGTAGAATATTTTAAATATTATGTCAATAAAAATGATTTTTGTCTATCCAGAGCTAATGTTAAAAAATATTGAAAAAGTAAAATATACTCTTCCTGGTGTGTCTATAAGCCAAAAATAGAGTAAAGTAAAGAAAAGCTAAGTAACAACTATTTAATTACTTTAAATCATATCTATATACAAATTATGATAAAATAATTATGATAATATATATCTTGTCGCTGCGGCAACGCAGTAAAACAACAAAACAAATTAAAAAAAATGTTTAAAAAGTTGTTGACAAAGAAAAAGAAATTTGATATTATAAGTAAGTCGCTTGGTGAGAGCGGTTGAAAGTGAGAAATTGATCTTTGAAAATTAAACAGAG
>NZ_JAUSWN010000041.1:0-7583 GCF_030815255.1 Hathewaya limosa | reverse complement strand
TTAATTTTACTATAAATCTTTCACTCTTTCGAGTGGGAGATTTATTTTTTACGCAAAAAGCTGTCGCACTATTTTTTAGTGCGACAGCCCCTTTTCTTTAAGAAATTTTAAACTTTTTTGTTTTTTATAGAATATAAATATTTAACATTCTATACTATATATAAGTTAAAAAACTAGGAGGTAACTTTTTTATGAAAAAAAACAATAAGAAAAAAATAATTAAAGGGATAGGAGCTACTACAATTTTAACTAGTGTTATAGGGATAACGCCAGTATTTGCTAGTAGTATTATTAACTGGGATGAAGTTTATAAGAATGCTTATAATTCAATGAAAGTAGTAGAAGTTCAAAAAACACAACAATCTATTAATGATGCAAGGAAATATATAAATGAGTTAGCTAAAAATGAAAGTTTGATTAATATGGCGTCAACATTATCAACTAGAGTAGATGGAATTCAAGAAAGTTTATTTCAACAATTTTATAGTTTAATGTATGTAAATGGAAAGAAAAAAACAACAATGTCTCAAAGTGAAATTAATAGGGCTAGAGAATATGTTAATGACTTTAGTACATATGAAGGAAATAAAAAATATACAGAATCTTGGAGTTCTGCCATTGATGAATTTCAACAAAAAAATATTAATGAGACAATTTTAGCTATTGAAACACTAGAAAAAAGTAAAGCAATTGAAGATCTTAAACCAGCTAAGCAATTACTTAATGAATTAAAAACTTCAACAAATGAAGATACTAAAAATCTTGTAAAGAATCTAGATAAAAGAATTACCTTAGCAGAAAAAGAAGTACTAAATAAAATCGAAAAAGAAAAGGAAGAACAATTAGAAGCAAAGGTAAAAGAACATATTAAAGAAATAGAGAGAAATATAGATTCTAAAATAGATGAACTTAAAAGGGAACAACAAAAAATAATAGATAATAAAACAAAAGAAGGAGAAGAAAAGATAAATAAGGAGATAGAAAAACTTAATAAAGAAATAGAAGATAGCAAAAAACAAGTAGAACAAAAAATGAATGGCATTAAAGGGTTAATATCACAGGTTGAAAACCCAGATGTTCAAAAGCAATTAATTGAAATTTTAAAAGGTTTGAGTCAAGTGGTAAATGATAATTTTAAAAAATTAAGTTAAAGGGTAAATCTTTTAATTTAAAGTATTTTAAATTTATAAAAAAGAATAATAAAAAAAACCTCATAAAATAGATATAAGTACATATAAAAATGTTAAATTAAGAGAAAACATTTTTTTGATATTTTTTGTGAAAAATTTTAAAATAATTATAAAATTGACTGATAAAAATATTTAAAAAATATCATATAAAGAAAACATTTTGAATATTATATGGACAAATTACTATTATTGGATTATAATTCATGTTATCGTCAACATGCATTATAAAAGGTACAAACAAAAAAGAATATTTAGAAATAGATTAATATTCGAAATATAGTATAGACATATTTTGTTAGTATTGATATAATGTTATGTGAAATTTTAACGTTTTTAATTTTACTAATTAAAAAATTAGTTAAAATAAAAATATATCTAAATAGGGGGTCAAACTTAATATGAATAAGAAAGGCACTAAAAAATTAAGTGGCGTTTTAGCTGCTACAACAGTTTTAACTAGCGTTGCAGGGGCAACACCAGTATTTGCACAAGGTACAAATTGGGACGCTCTTTACAAAACAGCTTATGAAGCAATGCAAAAAGCTGAAAAAGAAAAGACTCAAGAGTCAATAAATGTTGCAAGAAAAGCTATTGCAGAAGTAGCAAAAAATAAAAAATTAGTATCAATGGCTTCAACATTATCAGAAAAAGTTGACGCTGTTCAACAAGGATTATTTAATGATTTATATGCATTAATGTATGTTGATGGAAAACCAAAAGCAAATATGACACAAGAAGAAATAAACAAAGCTAAAGCTTTAGTTGTAAGTTTCGCAACTTGCCCATCAAATAAAGCTTATATACCTACATGGTCATCAGCTATAGATCCATATCAACAAAAAAATATTGATAAGTTAGTAGAAGCTATCAAAACTGCTGAAACTACTAAAAAAGCAGAAGATATCAAAGCAGCTAGAAAGTTAGCTAATGAATTCTTAACTGTAACAAATGCTGATATGAAGAAAGCTGCAGAAGGTTTAGACGTACAATTAGCTCAAGTAGAAGCTCCAGAAGCAGTTAAAGCAGTTGAAGCTATAAAAGTTAATGAATTAAAATTAGAAAATCAAAAAGAAGTACAAGCTCAATTAGATAATGCTAAAAAACTTGCTGAAAAAGTTAAAGATGAAAAAGTTAAAAAAGAATTAACTGATAAAATAGCAAAATCTGAAAAAGCTATAAATGATAAATTTGTTGCTTTAGAAAAATTAAACGTAGAAAAAGCAACTGTAACTCATGCAAATACAATAAAAGTTGAATTAAGCAAAGCTGTAAAAGCTGAAGATCAAGCTAAAACTAACTTTGTTGTTAAAAGAGGAAACATAAATGTTAGCGTATCTGCTAAATGGGCTAAAGATGGTAAATCAGTTGAATTAGTTGCAGGTAATGCTTTCGTTGCTGGTGATTATTCAATATTAGCAACAAGTGGAGAAGCTATAGCTACAGCTAAAGTAACAGTTGAAGCTCAAAAAGAAACTTCTTTAACAATAGATTCAAGTGTTTTAAATGGTGTTGAAGAAAATGGAACTGTAAAAGTATCATTAAAGGATCAATATGGGGATGAATATAAATTAGATAGAGATAAGTTTACAGTTACTGCATTTAATAAAACACAAGGAAAAAATGTAGAATTTGAAAATAATAAATTTGAACTAAAACATGACAAGTATAAAAAAGATGATGTAATATTAGTAACTATTCTTCATAATAAAACTGGATTAACAGTTCAAAAAGAATTAAAAGTTGTTGATAGTGCATATGTTGATACAATTTCTCTAGGAAAAGTTGAACTTTCAAAAGAAGATAAAAATGGTTTAACTCGTGCTTCAAAAAATGTTAAAATCTCTTATGAAGCAAAAGATCAATTTGGAAATGCAGTTGAATTAAAAGCAGGAAAAGATAATGATGATATCGTAGTAATTTCTTCAGATTCAAGTGTTTTAGCAGAAGGTAAGGTAGAAGTTAAAAATGAAGATAAGAAAAATTATCTTGAAATAAGTGGATTTGAGAAATCAGGTAAAGTTGTTTTAACAGTAATGAGTAAATCAAGTGGAAAAACAGCTAGAGTAGAGCTTGATGTTAAAGAAGCACCAGGCGTAATTTCTAATGTTAAATTAGAAACTTCAGATGTTACTATTGCCGCTGGTGCTAAACATATTATAGGATTAGAAGTAACTGATAACTATGGTAAAAAATTAGAAAAAGAAAAATATGAAAAAGAGTTTACATTTACTTCTACTAATCCAAGTGTAGTAGCTTCAAGTGAAGTAAGCGTAAAAGGTGGTAAGGTAGAGTTAACAGTTAAAAATGATGCTGTAAAAAATTCAAAAACAACAATTTCAATATTAAATCAAAATAAGATAGTAGCTACAATAAATGTAACAGCAGGTGAAAAGGCAGTTGCAACAAATATCGAATTAAAAGATGGAGTTAAACCAGCAACAACATTAGCAGTTGGGGCTAAAACAAAAGTTGAATTTGTAGTAAAAGACCAATATGGAAATATAATGGAAAAAGATATAACTGTTAAAAATCAAAAAAATGATGAATCTAAAATAGATGCCAAAGCTACAAAAAATGTAGTAGAAGTTGAAGCTTTAAAAGAAGGAGCTGAAAAATTAGTAGTAACTCTTGGAGATAATGGAGATTCTAAAGAAATTACATTTAATGTAGTTAAAAATGTTTCTACAATGGGATTAGAAATTGCTAATATTCCTGAGTTATGTAAAGAAGGAAAAGATTACTCAGAACAAATTAAGGTTCAAAATAAAAATGGAGTTGTATTACCAGCAGATTCAATAGTTAAAGTAATTTCTGCTAATGAAAAATTAGTTCATGTAAATAATGACAATACTATTGTAGCAGGTGCTGAAGCTAAAAAATTAGCAGAAAAAGAAGATGCAAAAACTAAGATTACTGTAATCTACAATGCAGCTGATAAAGCTGTAACTCTTGAAAAAGAAGTAACAGTATCTGCTAAGAATGTAAAAGTAGATCAAATTAATGTATTAGACAAAAAGCTTAATAATAATAAAATTGATAAAGATGCTAAGAAAGTAGATATAAAAGAAGTAAAAGCAGAAAACCCAGAAATTTCTAATTTATACTTCATCACAAAGGATAATTTCGGAAAATACGCGGAAGTTACTAAGAAGGGTGATTTAACTATCCTATCAGTGGCAGGAGAAAATGTAGAAGTTACTAGTAACCAAGCTGTAGATTTTGATGACAAGGATGATAACAAATTAAAATTAGATATTACAAAATTAAACCTTAAAGATGAGAATAAAGATGCCATAGTTCGTTTAGTTCTTTCTAAAGATGGTGCAGTTGCTATGGTTAATTTAAAAGTAACTGGTCTTAAGGAAGCAAAAGCAGCACAAGCAAAAGCAGATAAAGAAAAGGCTCAATAATAAAAGTGCGAAACGTTACTCTATAAGTAAAGATAAATTAATTTACGAAATGAGTGGAACTTAAAAAAGTTCTAACTGCTTTATTGAATAGATAGGTGAAATTCCTATCCAAAGCAAACAGCAAAAAGCTTTGTGCCTAATCCCCCTGCATAGGTTTTAGTTCTGTTAGGCTAAGCTTATGAAGCCAGGTAAGGTCGTAATCTGTGAGAGTCAGATGCGGGGTTCCTTAAAAGATTGCTATGGTAAACGTTTGCTAATCCATGGTTATGCGTCTTGTAAATATATTCCATACTGTTAAATTGATAGCTATGCTTTGGGCTTGGTATGGAACAGTTAAGTTGAGATATTTAACTGACTTTAGAATAATTAGCTGTTAAACTAAAGTAAAGTAAGTCGTTAGTGGATACCTACGGCAATCAAAATAAGGGATAAATAAAGTGGAACGTTTGATGCTGTATATAAGGAGAATTAACAGATTCAAAGATATGTATACGGGCTCAGCGGGTTCATAGTAGCAATGACACTTAGCCGAAAGTCAGTGTTTGGAAGTCACTGAAAAACCATTATGGTAACATAGTGGAAGGATAAAACTAAGTTAGCGAAGGAACCTAGTCGGTAATAGGAAGTTAAAAGTTAGAAAGTTATTATATAAAGTTATATATTATCGATAGAACGCCGTATGCGATGAAAGTCGCACGTACGGTGTGGACCGATCGAAATTCTATTTTGCAAAGATAGGATAGTGAGGGATAGCATAGAAGAAGCAAAAAAAGCATTTGAAGATTTAAAAGCAAAAGTTACAGATTTAGGTAAAACTACAGCAGGATCAAACTTTAAAATCGATACAAAAGAATATACAGTAGTTGCAGATGGTACAGATGCTGGTACTATTGAAAAAGATAAGGCATATGCAACTGTAACACAAGCAGCTGCAATAAAAACTGCTTATGGAGCAAATGCAGGTAAAGAAGAAAAAGCTGCATATGAGCAACTAAAACAGAATTTAGAAAATGCCATAAATGCAGTAAAAGATCAAAAAGGAACTAAAGCCTCAGAATTAGAAACAGCAAAAAAAGCATTTGAAGATTTAAAAGCAAAAGTTACAGATTTAGGTGAAACTAAAGCAGGATCAAACTTTAAAATCGATACAAAAGAATATACAGTAGTTGCAGATGGTACAGATGCTGGTACTATTGAAAAAGATAAGGCATATGCAACTGTAACACAAGCAGCTGCAATAAAAACTGCTTATGGAGCAAAAGCAAGTAAAGAAGAAAAAGCTGAATATGAGCAACTAAAACAGAATTTAGAAAATGCCATAAATGCAGTAAAAGATCAAAAAGGAACTAAAGAATAGAACACACATTACTAGTTAAAAATAAAAGAATAAAGATTGTTAGGTGTGTAGAATTACCTAATGATCTTTAGTTCTTAATAAGATGATATGATGCTACTAAATAGGATATTTTTATACTATTTAGTAGCATTTATTTTACTTAGGACTATTGGTTTGATAAATAAAATTAAGGGTTTTATTTATAGGGTTCCTATTTTTCAAGGAGGTATTTTAAAAGATACAAAGGTGTCAAATAAAGTAGAAAATATAATTCAAATGTCAAAATTATAAAATAAATAACATAAACTGAATAAAATTTAATTTTTAAATTTAATGTTATACAAAAAAATATTGTATTTTTATTTTGAATAAAGTAAAATAAAAAATATAACTTTCAATTTAACTTTAATTATCGAGTGAACGCCTTATGCCATGAAAGTGGCACGTAGGGTGTGGATCTAACGAAATATAGCTAATATAACCTTCCAATATTATTAGTTATATAGTTTAGAGATAGCGAAGCAGTAGATGATAATAAAAAAACATTAAAAGATGCAATAAAAGCTGCTAATCAGGCAGTAAATGCAATAGTTGTTAATACAGATAAAGCCAATGTAGAAGTAGGCACTAAATGGATAACACAAGAGAATAAAACTAAGTATGTTGATACTATAGCTATAGCACAAGGTGTAGTGGATAAAGCTGATGCAACTAAAGAAAATATAGATGAAGCAGTTCAGAATTTAGCAAATGCAACTGCAACTTTTATAGGAAAACAGCAAGATGGTACTAAAGTAGCAGAAGTTGTAGTTCCAGAAGTCCTTAAAGATTTAGGAGTAACATTGACATGTGAAGCTAAGAAAGAAGGAGTGAAAGGTTTCAGTGCTGTTATGCAAGAAACAGATATGGATATTACTTTAACTACTGATGGACTTACAAAAGAACAACAAGTTACAGTGGCTGGTAAAAACGTTCAACTTGCTAAAGGTGATAAGGCTAGCAATGTAAAACAAAAGATAATAGAAGCTTTTAATGGAGATGCAGATTGGAAAGTAGAAACTGGACGTGTTGTAGTAACAGACCAAAAATCAGGAATTCTTTTCAAATCAATAAAAGCTAAAGCTCATGTAGAAAGCTTATGTACAGATTCAGAGGAAATAAAGTTTACAATACACACAGATGAATCTGGTGTATTGAAAGAAACTAAGGGAATGGAAGCTATACCTGAAGTTAAAGGTGAATTTGAAATAACAGTAACTAATAAAGCTACTAAAACAGGAAAAATTACTATTAATATAACAGCAGAAGGTTCTGTTTTAAATCAGAATATAGATGTTGATGTACAGGAAGCTGATGATACAAAAGCTATATCAGAAAAAATATATAATGCTATTAATAAAAATGAAACATTAAAAGCATGTTTTACAGTCAAAAATGATAAAGAAAATTCTAGAATTACTTTAACAGAAAAAGTAGGGGATCCTATTAAGTTAAAAGCAGTAATAAAATAATAAATTGATATATATTGGAGAGATATAAGTTATCTCTCCAATTTTTATGTGCGCCCAGCATGGGCGCAATCTATAGGGTGAAAGTCCCGAGCGCCGAAGGTGATATAGGCGTTAGCCAATGACAAGGGTGTCCATT
>NZ_JAUSWN010000040.1:0-9060 GCF_030815255.1 Hathewaya limosa | reverse complement strand
AACCTCACGTTTAAAAATTTCTTTTATTCTATTATACATAAAAAATCCTATGAAATAGACTTTTTTAAATTGTCTACTTCATAGGATACATTTTAATATTAGATGGTTTTTATTTTAAATAAAAATAGTGTATAATAAAAATTAAGTAATAATTATTATTAATAAAACAACCGATATATTCTTTAATATAAAATTTAGTAAATAGGAGCTTTTATATGAGTGAAACAATTCATAGTAAGTTTATGAAAGAAGCATTAAAAGAATCAAAAAAGGCTTTAGAATTAGATGAAGTACCTGTAGGAGCTATTATTGTAAAGGATAATATAATTATTAGTAGAGCCTACAATTTAAGAGAAAAATTAAATGATCCTACAGCCCATGCAGAAATAATAGCTATAAAAAAGGCATGTGAAAAGCTACAAAATTGGAGGCTTACTGGGTGTTCTATGTATGTAACTTTAGAGCCTTGTCCCATGTGTGCAGGAGCAATTGTTCAAAGTAGAATATCCAATCTTTATATAGGTACATTTGATTATACATGTGGGGCTTGTGGTTCCGTGTTAAATATAACCAATAATGATTATATTAATAGTTTTACCAATACTAAATGGATGTATCATGAGGAGTGTAGTAAAATTTTAAAAGATTTTTTTAAACTGAAAAGAAATAAAAATTTAAAGGAGAAAAAATATGAGTAATATAAACGAAGAGATTTTAGATAAATTAACTAAAGTATGTGTATGTAATGCAATTTCAAGATATAGTATAAAAAAAGCTATAGTAAATGGGGCAACAACTGTAGAGGAGGTAAAGAAAGTTACTGGTTCAGGTACGGGTAGTTGCAAAGGAAGTAGATGTTGTAGAAAAATAGAAGAATTAATTAAAAAATATAACAATGAAGAAATGTAACATAGTTTTAAAAATTTAACCGTAAAAATTTTAGTTTTATAAAGTTGACAATTATATTAATAAAACCTAATATATAAACAAAATACTGATGTTTAAGAGGTGATATAATGGACGGAAATTTTAAAAAATATGAACAAGATGCTGAACTTTTAAAGGTCCTTGCTCATCCAGTTAGATTATGTATAGTTAATGGACTTTTAAACAAAGGCAAATGTAATGTTTCTAAAATGCAAGAATGTTTACAAATACCTCAATCTACAGTGTCACAACATTTACAAAAATTAAAAGCTGCAGGGATTATAGCTGGTCAAAGAAATGGACTTGAAGTTTCATACATAGTAAGCAATGAAAGAGTTAAAGAAGTTGTTAAAGCCTTGGAAAATATTTAAATATTACAAACAGAATAATTTAGCTTATAGGGCTTTAAAATAAAAAAACATATATTTAAATTTAAGACGTATATACTTTAATAATTAACATAGCGGTGATGCTAAGTATTAAATTAAAGGTATATACGTTTTTAGTTTATTGTTAAAACTTTTTCATAAAAAAGAAATATTAAAGTAAAATTTTAAATATAATGAAAATTTGAACAAATATATATAAATGGTTCTGTGTTTATGATAAAATAGCTTAATAGAAGTAGGATAAATAATTATTTTAAAGAAGTGGGGGATATAATATGAAATTTAATGATATGCCATATGAAAGACCTAATATGGATAATTATAAAGTACAATTTAAT
The DNA here is from genome assembly GCF_030815255.1 of Hathewaya limosa. Taxonomy (NCBI): domain Bacteria; kingdom Bacillati; phylum Bacillota; class Clostridia; order Eubacteriales; family Clostridiaceae; genus Hathewaya; species Hathewaya limosa. The sequence goes on along the minus strand of NZ_JAUSWN010000040.1, from coordinate 7,406 downwards.
GATCTTTTAAATAAGCTAAAAAATGTATCAAATGCAGAAGAAGCTACAAAGCAAATGGAAGAGATAAATAAACTAAGAAATGATTTTGAATCAATGTGTGCACTAGTAACTATAAGACATACTATAGATACTACTGATAAATTCTATGAAGATGAACAAGCCTATTTCGATGAAAATTATCCGGTTTATGAAGGGTTAGTTACAGAATATTATAAGGTTATAGTAAATTCTAGATTTAAAGAAGAATTAAAAAAGAGCTTTAAGGAACAAGTATTTAATTTAGCTGAAGTTTCAATTAAGTCCTTCTCAGAAGAGATAGTTGAAGATTTACAAGTTCAAAATAAGTTATCAAGTGAATATACAAAATTGATAGCTTCTGCCAAAATTATGTTTGAGGGTGAGGAAAGAAATTTAGCGCAAATGTCTCCTTTCCAATTATCAAAAGATAGAAAAATTAGAAAAAAAGCAAGTGAAGCTAAATTTGGATTCTATGCACAAAACCAAGATAAAATAGATGATGTCTATGATAAATTAGTCAAAGTAAGAACTAAGATGGCTAAAAAGTTAGGCTATGAAAATTTTGTTCAATTAGGATATGATAGACTAGGAAGAACGGATTATAATGCAGAAATGGTTACTAAGTTTAGGGAACAGGTAATAAAATATATTGTTCCTTTAGCAGAGGAATTACGAAAAAGACAATCTAAGAGATTAGGATTAGAATCATTAAAATATTATGATCAATCTTTCAAGTTTCTATCAGGTAATCCAACACCAAAGGGTGATTCAGATTGGATTATAGCAAATGGTAAGAAAATGTATGAAGAATTATCTTCTGAAACAGGCGAGTTCTTTAATTTTATGTTAGATAATAATTTAATGGATCTTGTTAGTAAAAAAGGAAAGGCAGGGGGAGGATATTGTCATTACCTAGGTAAGTATAAAACTCCATTTATTTTCTCTAATTTTAATGGTACATCTGGTGATGTAGATGTATTAACACATGAAGCAGGACATGCTTTTCAAGCTTATTCAAGTAGAGGCTATGATATTCCAGAGTATGGATTCCCAACTTATGAGGCATCAGAAATACACTCAATGAGTATGGAGTTTTTAACATGGCCATGGATGAATTTGTTTTTTGAAGAGGATACAGAGAAATATAAATTTATGCATCTAAGTAATGCAATATTATTCATTCCTTATGGTGTATGTGTAGATGAATTCCAGCATGTGGTATATGAAAATCCAGATATGACCCCTGAAGAAAGAAGACTCGCTTGGAGGAAATTAGAAAAAAAATATGAACCAAGTAAGAGTTATGAAGGTAATGAATTCTTAGAAAATGGAGGTTGGTGGTTTGGACAAAGACATATATTTGAAACTCCATTTTATTATATAGATTATACTTTAGCTCAAATATGTGCTCTTCAATTCTGGAAAAAGGCAAACGATAATAGAGGAAAAGCTTGGGAAGATTATGTAAGATTCTGTAAAGAAGGAGGAAGTGAATCCTTCTTGAATTTAGTTAAAATTGCAAATTTAGTATCTCCATTTGATAATAATTGCATAAAGTCAATTATTAATGATGTAGAAGAATGGTTAAACAAGGCAGATGATACTAGTTTATAATTTTAATTAAATGTAAAAAAGCTAATTTTTTAGTATTGTCTTGTAAACACTAGGTTTTTATAATATTGGGGAACGAGGATATTTCGATTGTTTGACAAATGTTACGAAAATATTAATTGAAAAATTTAATGTTAATAAAAACTTAATTTAAAATCGTTGAAAATCAATGGAGAATGATGTAGAATTTAATTATTCAATAAATATTGAAAGTTTTGTAATGTTATCCTCCAATTTTAAAAGCTATACGCTTTTAAAATTTCCACAATCCCCTTTACCCAAAAGACATCGGTACCCCTCCGATGTCTTTTACTTTATATAAAAATTATAGTTTTTATATTGTAAGGTATACATATAATATGTAACATGAAAAAATGTTTTATGGCTAAAAAATTGTTACTAAGATAATGTTTTATAAGAAAGTAAAATTTATAGCATATGGTAGTTAGAAACTTTCCATCGTAGGTATATTTATAGTTAAAACAATATTGTTTTAACTATAATAAGAAAGTATATTTTAACTAAATTGTATGTTGAATTATTACAAATATATAATAGAATATAATAAAGGGGAATGAAACGTATTACTATAAAAATTAAAAGAGATTTATATTTTACGAGGGGGAAGTAAAATGATGCTTGAATTTCGAAAACCAACAGAAAATGATTCTAAGGAGATTTCAACTTGGAAATATGATGGAATATATTCTTTCTATGATAATGACAAGACAAAGACTAAGCAAGAATGGGCATTAAATATACATAAAGATGAAAATGCCTTTATGATATATAAGGAAAATGAGTTAATTGCAAATTGTTGTTTTAATTTTGATAAAGATAAAATTTTATTTGGTATTCAAATGAAGCCAAAATTAACAGGTAAGGGTATGGGTACGGATATAGTAAATGAGGCATTAAATTTTGGAAGAGAAAAATTTAAGTTTAACAATATATGGATATTTGTTGCTGAATTTAATAATAGGGCAATAAAGATTTATAAAAAGCTAGGTTTTAAAATAACGTATGAATTTGTATGGAAGGTTAATGGGGAAGAAACAGGATTTATAGAAATGCAAAAGAGTTGGAATGAAGTTTAAAAAGATTAAAACAAAAGGTAATTAATATTGTTTTCTTCCTTATTATATGTATTAAGGAGAAATATTCTATAGTAAACAAGTAAATAGGAGAGTTGTTAAAATAGGAAAATATTAAAATAACATCCTAAATTTAATTTAAAAAATCATGAAATAAATTTTACAACTAAAAAATATGTATACCAGTAAATAAAGGGCACAGAGCAGGATTATGCTTATTTTTTATTATCGTAAGATTTATTTGACAGGTATATTAGCCTATGTTAGAATATGAGGGAAACAAAATTAAATTAAGTAGTATATATCGTAAGTATATATATGATAATGGTAAAGGCAGAATATGCGGATGCCATTAATGTTACTAGTATAACATAGAATATGGAGAGATGTCTGAGTGGTTGAAGGAGCACGCCTGGAACGCGTGTGTAGGGGAAACTCTACCGTGGGTTCAAATCCCACTCTCTCCGCCAAGGTCGTACTAGCTGGGGAGTTAGCGGTGCCCTATAACCTGCAATCCGCTATAGCAGGAGTGAATTCCTTGTTTAGGCTATAGTTTGTTTGGTCTGGCTTATATAAGTGGCGTTGAGAACTGGGTCCCACGCAACAGAGATTCGTGAACCTCGTCAGGTCTGGAAGGAAGCAGCGATAAGCGAACCCCTCTGTGTGCCGTGGATCAATCTGGTTTGAGTTAACTGTATGAGTAACGCTTATAAACTATAAGTCGACACAAGGTGTACGACTTTAATATTTGAATTTAGAGCTCGACTTTTAGTCGAGCTATTTTTATAAAAAGAAAAATAAAACTTATCATAAATTCCTTAAATAGGATATAATATAGATAGTTGTTATATATTTTAAATATTCAATTATGCTGAAAAAGAGGTGAATTTTTTGGCTTATACTGCTTTATATAGAGAATGGAGACCTAAACGATTTGAAGATGTAGTTGGTCAACATCATGTAACTATTACATTAAAAAATCAAATAAGGAATAGTAGAATAGCACATGCTTACTTACTTTGTGGTACTAGAGGAACAGGTAAGACTTCTACTGCTAAAATTTTAGCCAAAGCTATAAATTGCCTTAATCCACAAGATGGGGAGCCATGTAATGCGTGTGAAATGTGTAAAAACATTAATTTAGGTACTGCCATGGATGTAACAGAATTAGATGCAGCTTCACATAATAGTGTTGATAATATAAGAGATATTATAGAAGATGTACAATATCCTCCTAGAGAGGCAAAGTATAAAGTTTATATTATCGACGAGGTACATATGTTATCAATAGGTGCTGTTAATGCATTTCTTAAAACGTTAGAAGAACCTCCATCTAATGTGGTATTTATATTAGCAACAACGGATCCACAAAAGCTTCCTATAACTATTCTTTCAAGATGTCAACGTTTTGATTTCAAAAGAATAAAAAGTGAAGATATTTTTGGAAGGTTAAGGGATATTGTAAATGAAATAGGTATATTGGCCGATGATAGTAGCTTGAAGTTAATATCTAGAATGTGTGATGGAGCTATGAGGGATGCCCTAAGTCTACTAGATCAAGTAATATCTATGAATAACAATAAAATAGATTATGATAGTGTAGTAGATATTTTAGGATTAGTAACTAATGACAATCTTATAAAACTTGTTGATAATATAATAGAAAAGAATATAGATGAATCTATAAAAATATTAGATGATATAGTTTTAAGTGGTAAAGATATATATGTATTTATAAAAGATATGATACTTCATATGAGAAATCTTATGATGGCAAAAATAACAGATAAAGCTGAAGATGTTCTAGATATGTCTACAGAAAATATACAAATTTTAAAAGAACAAGGTTCTAAACTTAGAGTTGAAGAGATTATGAGGTATATAAGAATTCTTCAAGAAACTGAGGAACAATGCAAGTGGAGTAAACAAAGTAGAATATTTTTAGAACTTGCAATAATAAAAATTATAAAAGTAGAATATGATACATCAAAAGAGGTCATAGTATCTAGAATAAATAATTTAGAGAAGAAAATAAAAGAAGGAAACATAGTTATAAATAATAGTGTAGTTGAAAGTAATAAATCCCATGTAAATAAAGCTAATGTAACTTCACCGAATAATGACCAAGGTAATTTTAGTCGGACAATAAAAAGTGAAGAGGAAAAAATTGAAGTTGTAGAAAATCATAATTCTACAATATCTATTGATAAAGTTAAAGCTGCATGGCAAGATATATTAGAAATTTTTAAATCAAGAAGAGAAATGATAATATATGCATCATTAGTTACTGGAAATGTTAGCGATTGTAAAAATGGTATAATTGAAATTACATATGAAGAACAATATGCATTTAACAAAAAGAGGCTTGAAACCGAACAATTTAGAAAAAGAGTAAATAGTATATTTTCAGAAGCATTAAATGAGCCTGTTACAGTTAAATATAAAGTTTTATATCAAAAACCACAACAACCAACAGAAGAATTAATAAAGAATTCTTTAGGTGATATTAAACTTGAAGTATTTGATTGATCTAGTTTAAAATAAATTGTAAATAATTAAATTTTAGGAGGTATGTATTATGGCAAGAGGTGGATTCCCAGGTGGTATGGGTGGAAACATGAATAATTTATTGAAACAAGCACAAAAGCTTCAACAACAAATGGAGAAAATGCAAGAGGATTTAGAAACTAAAACATTTGAAGTTTCAGTTGGTGGAGGTGCAATAGTAGCTGTTGCCAATGGTAAAAAACAATTAATAGATATAAAAATAAAAGAAGACGTAGTAGATCCAGATGATGTTGAAATGTTACAAGACTTAGTTATTACTGCTGTTAATGAAGTTTTAAGAAAAGCAGAAGATGAAACTTCTAAAGAAATGGGTAAATTAACTGGTGGTATGAATTTACCAGGTGGATTATTTTAATTACTAATGTAGATTCATTAAAGAATATTGCTATATGAGAGGTGAGTATATGGACTTTTATCCAGTAGCAATAGAAAAGTTAATAGAGGAGTTTGCAAAACTACCTAATATAGGACATAAAACAGCTCAAAGACTTACTTTACATGTACTTAATCTTCCTAAGGAAGAAGTAGAAGAGTTCGCCGATGCCCTTGTAAAGGCTAGAGGAACAATAAAATATTGTTCAATTTGTGGTAACTATACAGATAAAGATCCTTGTTCTATATGTTCTAACCCTAATAGGGATAGAAGCACGATCTGTGTAGTAGAAAATCCAAAAGATATTATGACTATGGAAAAAGTTCGAGAATTTAATGGAGTCTATCATGTACTTCATGGAACTATATCTCCAATGGCTGGAAGAGGTCCAGAGGATATAAAGTTAAGGGAACTTATAAGAAGAATAAATGGAGAAGTAAAAGAAGTTATAGTTGCTACGAACCCTAATATAGAGGGGGAGGCAACTGCTATGTATATTTCAAAGATCTTAAAACCATTAGGAGCTACAGTAACAAGAATAGCTCATGGTGTTCCTGTTGGTGGAGATTTAGAATATGCAGATGAAGTAACACTTTCTAAAGCTTTAGAAGGAAGAAAAGAAATATAAGTAGTCCATAAAAAGAGTAATGGAAATTAATAAAATGCCATTACTCTTTTTCTATTATAAAAGTTTGCAAATATTTATTATATAAACTGTCATGTTTAGGAGTATATATGAAATATATATATATTATGTATATATATTACAACTAAAGTTAATAATAGTGATAAGAATATATAGTCTAAGTTAGAAAGTGGAGGATAATAAATATGAACAAACAAGAAGTTATAGATACTTTATTTAATAATGTTAAATATACAGATGAGGAAAAAGAAATAATAACTTATTTAGAGGAAGCTAGAGAAGAATGGGAAGCAGCAAGTAGATTTTTTCAATATGTAAGTGAACCGGATTTAGTTGATTATGCAATATATGAAGAGGATGCAGCTAAATCTAAATTTATGTACTATTTAACCAAGGCTAAAGAAAGAAATATAGAAATAGACTGGTATTATATGATAGGATAACAATTATAATAAGCTAAAATACATATATAAATTCTATAGTTAAACATTCTAGATATAAACTTACAAGTATAAAAGATAGAGGGGGAGAATAAATGGCAAGTATACCTTATTATATTTTAGCTGTATTAGTATTAATAATAGTAGTTAAAATATTTTCGTGGCCTATAAGGGTTTTAATCAAACTCTTATTAAACGGTTTTTTAGGATATATATTATTGTTATTATTAAATTTTTTAGGAAAAAGTATAGGTATATATGTACCTGTTAATGCAATCAGTTCTTTAATAGCAGGTTTCTTCGGGATACCAGGAGTTATATTTCTAATAATTTTCAATAAGTTTCTATAATAATAAGTTAGGCTAGGTTATAATTTGTAGAAAGTATTATAACCTAGCTATTTTTTGTATAAAACTTAGTATAAGTGGTAAGAATACTAATAAAATACTAAGTGTAAATCAATTAAAATTTAACTAAATAAAAAAATATAAAAAAATAGTTGACAAAAACTAAAAATATTGTTAGAATAAAAAAGTAGTCAGCGATGAGCACTACGAAATAAGAAATTGATCTTTGAAAATTAAACAGAGTATGATAAACAACTCGTATTCTTTTGAAATAAAAATTAAATGCTTAGCAAGTAATGCTTAAGTCAG
>NZ_JAUSWN010000039.1:0-10353 GCF_030815255.1 Hathewaya limosa | reverse complement strand
TTTTAATTGATAATTTCCACGATTTGAAGTATAATTTTTATGTAAATTAATATGTTTTGTCATATATTAATTTTACTATAAATCTTTCACTCTTTGGAGTGGGAGATTTATTTTTTACGCAAAAAGCTGTCGCACTATTTTTTAGTGCGACAGCCCCTTTTTTAAAATCTTTATATTAGTGATTGCTATTAAATAAAATATTATTCAAATTTTCTGATAAATACACTTAAATATATGGTTAAAATTAGTAGTAAAAGGTATAATTAGAATATGAAGTATTTAATTATACTATAAGGAGTTAATATATGAATAATAAGATAATTAATGATGTAATAGATAATATAGAAAAGGTTCTAATAGGTAGGAGTAATGAGGTAATAAATATATTAAAAGGCATATTAGCTGGAGGCCACATTTTGATTGATGATGTTCCAGGAGTAGGAAAAACTACACTAATAAAGGTGTTAGCTAAAACTCTTAGTTTAACATGTAATAGAATTCAATTTACACCAGATCTGTTACCTACAGATATAACAGGTGTATCTATATTTAATCAAAAATCTCTAGAATTTGAATTTAGAAAAGGGCCTATATTTTCTAATGTTATATTGGCTGATGAAATTAATAGGGCAACACCTAGAACTCAATCTGCATTACTTCAGGCTATGGAGGAAAGACAAGTAACAGAGGGAAGTAAAACATACAAAATAGGCGATCCATTTATAGTTTTAGCCACAGAAAATCCTATAGAATATGAAGGTACATTTCCATTGCCAGAAGCAGAATTGGATAGATTTATAATTAAAACAAGTATAGGATATCCAGAATTTAGAGATGAAATTAAGATATTGCAAGTATATAAAGACCACAATCCAATGAATAACATAAAATCTATTTTTAATGAGGGAGATATTAAAGAAATACAGGAGGCTGTAAAACATATTCATGTAGAATTAAATGTATATGAATACATAGTCAATGTTATAGAACAAACAAGAAATAATGAATATATTAAATTAGGTGCAAGTGTAAGGGGATCAATGGCACTTATGAGAGTAGCACAAGCTAATGCCTTTATTCAAGGTAGGAAGTATGTAATTCCTGAAGATGTAAAAGAGAATGTTAAGCTTGTTCTGTCACATAGGTTAGTTCTATCTTCTTTAGCCCTTAAAGATGAATTAACAGTGGAAGATATTATAGATAAAATTTTAAATAGAGTACCTATGCCCAAGGTGATTATAAATGATTAAGATAAATATTAAATTTCTAACGGTATTTATGGTATTTACTTGTATGTATGTATTAATAGGTGGTCAATTGTTTAATAGTATTTTTTATTTATTATTAATGATTTTAATAATAGGTCTAATAGAAGTTTTAATAATAAGATTTTTTATAGATATAGAAGTTTTTTATAAGAATATTGATTATTTTGTTGGAGATGAATTTATTTTACATATAAATTTAAAAAATAAAACACCGTTAGTTATAACCTATGTTTGTATATTACAAAAAGAATTTGATAAGTGTATATATGTAAAATCTTTTCAAAATATAAAAATAATTAGAAAAGTTAATTTACAAAAAAGAGGTATCTATAATATTGATGATATTATTATAGATTATAAAGATATATTTAATATTTGGCGAGTTAATTATATCAAAAAAATTAATAAAAGTATTAAGGTATATCCTAAGATTATTAATATAGAAGAGGATATAAAGAAAGCTAAATCGGATAATAATGTTTCTAATCTTAATATATATAACAAAGAAAATAATAATTTAATAAGAGAAGTAAGAAAGTATGAGATTGGAGATAACATCAGACAAATACATTGGAAGGTTTCGGCAAAATGTGGACATTTAATGATAAAAAATTTTGAGGATGAAACTAGTGTAAATATTAGTCTATTTATAAATCTTAATGGATTAGATAGGGAAACATATAGTATTTATGATGAACAAATAGTTAGTTATACAATATCAATAATATATTTTCTAATGACTAAAGGGTATAAACAAAATATATTTATAAATTCTATAGATGAAAATAAATTCTATATCAACGATATTCAGAATTTTAAAAATATTAATGAGTATTTTTTTAGGGATAATTTTTATAAGTATAATGATTTTATAGATTTTATAAATAATAACATTAATAAAAATAAAACAATAATAATTTTATCTTTAGAAAGTAATAAAAGATTAGAAGAACAGATTAAAGTTTTAAGAGGTCTTTCTTATAAAGTTACTTTAATTTTAATTGAAGATATTATTAAGGGTGAAAGATATGAATTTAGATAAAAAAAGCTTTTATTTATTTAATTTTTGTGTTTGTGTTTTTACAACTATAATTACTTCAAATTGTTTATTTCATGTAGCTAAAACAGGATTAAGAATAAAAAATATAGATTATAAGTTTTTATTTTTTTTATGTATGATTAGTATTTTTATATATATTATATTTTTTAAGTGTATTAATAATAAGTTTATTAGATTGTATGTTTTTATTGGTATTCTTATATTTGGAGGATTTATATATTTTCTAAATCATAAATTTATACATCAATTTATAAATAGTAATATATTAATTAATTATGATATCTTAGAAGAGTCTATATATAAAACTGAAGTTACATATTTTAAAAATTATAAGCCTATTCTTACAATATTTTTACCTATTGTATATTTATTTACGTTATGGATAACTGAAAATTTTTGGAAAAATGTAATGGTTTTTGTAACTACATTTTTATTAATAGTATTATGGTTTATTAATAAACAATTATGTTTAGCTTATATGAAGCCAATATTATTTTTTAATATGTTTATATTAATGGTGAATTCATACATTGGAAATTTAAAAATATTAATAAAAAAGGATGTAGAGATTAAAATAAAGCCAATTTTATTTATGAGTATATTTCTGATTATGAGTATAGTTTTAAATAAGGGGTTAGGGTATATTTCTACAGAGACAACAGGAAGAATATCAGAAAATAAGTATAGAGGTTTTATAAATAATATCATATATGGTAAGGCAGAGAATATTGATAATGAGATAAATCAGTTTAATTTAAATGAAGTAGGATATTCAAATAGTGATAAGAAATTAGGAGGACCTATCTCTATAAATAAAAAACAATTAATGAAGATTAAATGTGATAAACCTTATTTTTTAAAAGGAAGAGTAAAAGATATATACGATGGATATAGGTGGAATAAGAGACCTATGAAATATATGGATTTTGGGAATGAAATTGATTTAGGGATATATAACCTAGGGGATATGAGGAAGGTAGAGGTTACTAATAAAAAGATGGAAATAAAGTTAAACGAAGATTTTTTAAGTAGAAGCTTCTTTGCACCATTTTTGAGTTCTAAATTGTATACTACTCAATCAGGAAATATAAGTTATGATAAGGAACAAAATATAATGTTTTCGGATTCTATAAATGAAAAATACAGTGTTATATTTTCACAACTTAAACATGTAAATGGTATTACTTTACGGGAAGAAATATTAGATACAAATGAGGAATTTAGGGAGTACATGAATTATCCAATTGAAAAAATTAGTAATAATTCTGGTAATTGGCCAGAAAATTTCTATTATGGGGATTATGAATATCTTATTAGGGATAATTATGAAAAATACATTCAGCTTCCTCAAAATATATCTAAAAGGGTATATGATCTAACTTATGAGATAACAAAGGGATGTAAAGATAGTATGTCTAAAGTACATAAAATAAAAGAATACTTAGAAAAAAACTATAAATATTCCTTAGATGTATCAAATATACCTGAAGATCAGGAGTTTTTGGAATACTTTTTATTTGATCAAAAGAAGGGTTATTGTACTTATTTTGCTACAGCTATGGCTATAATGTGTAGAATAGAGGGTATACCTGCTAGATATGTAGAAGGATTTAAAATGTCAGATAACAAGGATAAGGAAGGGTATTATTATGTAGGAACACAAGATGCTCATGCTTGGTGCGAGGTTTTAGTAATACCAGAGTGTAATGTTTGGGCTATAGCTGAACCAAAGGTTTCTTTAGAAGGGCATACAAATAATATCAGACGAAGTCCTGTACCAAGGGAACAAGTTCAACAAATTCAAAATAAAGATATTAAAAATGAAAAGAAACCCAATAATAAAGAAGTGGATAAAAATAAACCTAAAAATAATGTAAAAAATAGAATTAATAAAAAGGAACGTGCAAAGAATGATAAGAGTATTAAAATAGATATAAAACACCTAAATATGATTAAGAAAGTAACCCTTGGTTTAATTAGTTTACTAGCAATTATGTTAATGTTAATTTTTATATTAAGACTTAGATTCAATGTTAAAAGAGATAAAATTCTAAAATCTGATTCAGTAATATATTTATATAAATATTACATTTATTGTTTAGGACTTTTAAATATAAAAAAGAAAGATTCACAAGGAGATCTAGAATTTGCAAAGTGTATAGATGATATATATATTTCTTTATACTTAAAAGAAATAGTTAATGATATGTATTTAGAATATTATGGTAAAGAAAATAGTTCATTAAATAAAGAATTTTATTATAATCAAATAGATGAATATATTAAAAGTAATTTGTCAAAGTTAAAATATTATATATTTAGGTAAAGTCTCATATAATATAGTAAAATAAATAAAAAATATTTACAAAAATATCTATTAAAATTATCATATTGATTATATAATTATAAATAATAGTTAAGAAAATTTTGAAAATAACGATAATTAACCCAAAGTACCTTTAACAATCATATCTAAAAGAAAATTCAATAGTTTGTATTGGGGGCGACAAATTTGAAAAAATTTCTTTTTAGCAACAATAAGGGAAAAAGGAATAATAAAAAGTTAGATATAAAGATTGATGGGAATACGAATGAAAAGGGTAAGGCTAATAATCAAAAGGTCTGTAATTATAAAAAAGTAAAGATAAAAAATATATTTAGGCTAATTAAGAAAGATAGTACGTCAAAAGGAAAAAAAGTCACTAAGAATAAAAAGACTAAAAAGTTTATGGTTATTGGGAAAAACAAATCAATAAGACAAAAAATTTCTGGGTTAATAATTATATTATTAATGCTTACATCCTTGATAACTTGTATGATAACATACATCAGAACATCCAGTATTGTAGGTAAGCAGACAAGAAGCAATATGGTATCCGTAAGTAATAGAGCCTTAGATACCATGAATGTAATGTTGGAGAAACAAAGGTTAGAGGTAGATTCATATACTAACTTATATCAAAATAGTCAAATATTAAAAATGGTTAAAGATAAGAAAGTAGGAACATCACAGTATAAGGCATTGTTAAAATCTTTAAGTGATGAATTTGAAGAGATATGTATGGGCGGAGATATTGAAGAGATATTTTTATCAGATATTAAAGGTAATATAATTAATAGTAATATTAAAGATAATATAGGTAAAAATGTTTCTAATGAGGAATATAATAATTCTGGGATTACAGGTATTAGATATGTAAGTGAAACTTTACCCTCAAAGATATCTAGTGATAAGGTAATAATCTTCACTAGTCCTGTTAAAGATAAAGAGGATTGTAATAGGGGGATAGGATATATAGCAGTAACTATTAAAGCTAGGTTTTTTGCTAAATATATTGAAAAAATAAGTATAGAAGGAATTAAATCTAGTCAAGCTATATTGTTAGATAATACAGGTAATATAATATATTCAAAAGATCCAAAAAAAATTGGAACTAAGTTAGAGGTTTCAGAAATACAAGATATATCATTAAAGTTAAGAGAAGGCAAAAAGGTTAAAAATTTTGGAAACCTTACATTTATGTTTAAGGATGAATTAAAAATTAGTACTTATGAAATAGTTCCTACGGTTAATTGGATATTAGTTATATTAAGCAATAATTCAGAGGTAAAGCAACCAGTTCAAGATATAACTATGGTAATTTTGGGAGTAAGTTTATTAATTTTGATTGCTTCTATTTGGCTAGGAAGAATATTATCAAAGTGTATAACTAAACCTATTGAAGAGGTTAAGGTATTAGTAAATAAAACAGCTCAACTAGATTTGGTAGAAGACGAAAATGTTGAAGAATTAATTGACCTAGGTGACGAAGTTGGCGTTATAGCAAGAGATATGGTAAAAATGAGAAAAATATTAAAGCATATAGTAGATGAGTTAATCAAATCATCTGATTCTATAAACAATAATGTCACTAGTGTTACTGATTTAATTAAAGAGTTAAAACAGGATACTGATGGAACATTCACAGAAACAGAAAGTTTATCTGCCTCTATGCAACAAACAGCTGCTACCGCTGAAGAAATTGCTGCATCATCAAATGAAATGGAGAATGCAGTAAGTCTTATGTCATGTAAGGCCCAAGATGGATTTAATATGTCAGAAGAGATTTCAGAAAGGGCCACTACAATAAAACAATTATCTATGGAGTCTAGAAAACATTCAAATGATATATATCATAAGGTAAAAGCGGAAATGAATAGGGCAATAGAAGAGGCTAAATCAGTTAAGGAAATACATCACCTAGCTGCGGCTATATTGGCTATAACAAAACAGACAAATTTATTAGCTTTAAATGCAGCTATTGAGGCAGCAAGGGCAGGCGAGGCAGGTAAAGGATTTACTGTTGTAGCTAATGAGGTTAGAAAATTAGCAGAGAACTCTCAAAAAACTGCAGTAAGTATACAAAGAATAGTTGAAAAAGTAAGTAATTCAGTAAAAAATTTAACTTGCAGTGCAAATAGTTTATTAAGTTTTATAGAAAAGGATGTTCAAGATAATTATGATGAGTTTATAGAGAATGCAGAACAATACAATAAAGATGCTGAGGAATTTAAAAAATTCATGGAGGAGTTTAGTAATACTTCCAGTGACTTGAACAATAGTATAACTAGTGTAGCTACGGCAATTAGTGAAGTATCTAGTACAATTGGTGAAGGCGCTGAGGGGATTGCTAATATTGCAAATAAGACAACTAACATAGTAGATAAAACTGACATACTAGAAAAAAATACAGTATTAAATAAAGATAGTGTTGAATCTTTAAGTGATTTAATTGAAAGATTTAAGCATTAAAATATAAAAGAGAGAATAAAATAAGAAATAAGTAAAAAAACTTTATCTTATGTTTTATCCTCTCTTTTTATTATGAAAGTTGTTATATTAATTTTATATTTTTGTTCCTATAGTTTCACCCATAGAAACCAATGTTTCTATACAATTATTACTATGTTTAATTATATCATCATGAATCTTTATTGTATTTGATTTAAATATTAAAATAACGGTTGAACCACCAAATTTAAAATAACCCTTTTCCATACCTCTAGTTATATGTTCCGTTTCTTTGTAAGTTTGTATAATGGAACCAACGCAAGTAGCACCTACCTCCATGTATATAACATCATCAAAGTTTTTAGATTTTAAAATACTCCATTCTCTTTTATTTTCAACAAAAACTTTTTTAATTTTTTGTAAAGAAATAGGATTTACGGAATAATATAACCCGTTTATTTTATTAGGTTTAGTGCATATACCATCATCTATAAAATGAAATCTATGATAATCAGTAGGGCAAAGTCTAAAAACTAAGCAAGACCCACCTTCATATGTTTTTGCAAGTTTTTTATCTTGTAAAAGTTCATCTAATGAATAATCAAAACCTTTAACACATAGGCTTTCAGTAGATTTTATATTGTTATATACTAAAAGCCTGCCATCACATGGAGAAATCAAATCATTAGTGCTTTTACTAAAGTCGTTTATATATTTGTCGTTTAACTCTCTTATAAAAAATTCATTAAAGGAATTAAAGTCTTTAGCATTCTTTTTATATTTATCCATATTAATATTTAGATCTACAATAAATTTATCAATTTTTTTAGCACTTAATCTACTATCACAATAAGAACCATATATCTTAGAAAAAAGTTTTTTCTTTACCAGTAGTTCTAATATACCTTTTCCAACTGGTGATGAGTATAGCCAGGTAAGTTGTTTTTCACCTGCAACATGTTCTATTTCATAAGTTTTATTTTTTCTATTATAGTATTTTATCATATATACGTATATACCCCTTTCAATGATTAAAATCTTTTTAATAACTAAAATATGAATAATAATTTATGCATTTAAACTAAAGTTTTCCAGAACGTATAATTGAAATTAAAAGCCACAAGCCCATAAATGCAGCTAACAAATATCCACTAATACCTAAGATAGATATATTTAAAATTTTAGGACCTATATTATATACTAATATAATAGAAGAGCTTATTATCATAGAAGCTATTATAAGAGCAAATACGATTCTATTTACCATTCTATTTAAAGATCGTATTGATTTTTCTAGACCATGAATTTTTAATTGAAGTTTAGCCCTACCATTTAAAAAGCTATCAGAGAGTTCTACAAATTTAGTTGGCATTCTAGAGGTATCTTTTATAAAAGTACGTGTTCTAATTAAGCTATTATCTAAATTAAAATCAGAAAACAAAGATGTTTTATTTTTACTTTTAACATAGGGCTTTGCAATAGACATTATATTTATATCTGGTGAAATTTTAACTGCTACACCTTCAACAATCACAAGACTTCTAATTAACATAGTTAAATCTTTTGGAAATTTTAAATTATTATCTTTTGCACATTTTAAAATTTCCTGTATCAGATCAGACATCTTTATATTTTTTAATGAAGTAGACATATATGCACTTAGTATATAATCAATATCTTCATATAAGTTATTCCGGTCAACGTAACCTGTTTTTATTCCAATGCTCATAATAATTGAAATAATTTTATGTATATCTTCATAAACAATTGCCATAATAAGTTCGTTTAATGCTTCTTGTAAACTTTTTGATAAAGATCCCATAAGCCCAAAATCTATAAAACAAATTTTACCATTATAAATTAGAAGGTTTCCTGGATGTGGATCTGCATGAAAAAAATTGTCTTCAAAAACCTGTTTAAAAAAAGAGAGGATTAATTTTTTACCTATGTCTTCCCTATCGTAATTATATTCTCTTAACTTGGAGAAGTTATTTATATTAAAACCATCTATCATTTCCATGGTAATAACTTTATTGGATGAAAAATTTTCTACTATATTAGGGCTATATACATAATTACATTCTTTATTGAATTCCCTAAATTTTTTCATATTCTTAACTTCATTTGTAAAATCTAATTCTAGTTCTGTACTATATCTAAGTTCTTCTAGAGCTTCTTGAGGGTCAATTATAAAATCAGATAGTTTTGATTTAGCCAAAGAAAATATTTTAGATAATATTTCTATATCCATATTCATTTGTTTTTTTATATTAGGTCTTTGAATTTTTACAATTACATTTTCGCCACTAAATAAGGTAGCTTTATGGACTTGTGCTATTGATGCTGAAGCTAATGGTTTTTCATCAAAAGATTTAAATGCTTTTTTTATAGATATATTGAAGGTGTTTTCAAATACATTGTTTATTGCTTCAAAGCATTCAGCAGGAACATTATTTTGTAATTTTGAAAGTTCATCAATATAAGGATCAGGTAATATATCTGGTCTAGTGCTTAAAATTTGACCTATTTTTATAAATGTAGGTCCAAGTTCTTCAAAAGCTTTTCTTAGATTTTTTGGTGAACTTTCATCCTGTCTTTTTATTTTCTTATCAACAACCGAACCAAAACCATAATGAGCTAAAATTTTAACTATTTCTTTAAATCTTTGAACAGAATTTTTATACATGATAAATTATATCTTTCTTAGTTCAAAAAAGACTTTACCTCCTAATTCATTACTTTTTTAGGTTCATATATGGATATTTTAACCTAATACTTTAAGTATATGCAAATTAAAGAATATGACTTAAAAATTACTAATAATAAAAAAGATAGTTAAATCATATAATACTTATTGTAGGGTAGAAAATCAACAAACTTTAGCCTTCCTTGTAAAGGCAACTTAAAATTTTGTTTGGAGAGTACCAAAAGGTACTCTCCTTACCCTATATAGCTAAATAAAAATATAATAATTAAATATAAATGGAAACAAATTCTCTATTTGGTTGACACTTCATCAAATTTGTAATATTATAAAAATGTTAAGGAAAAACTTAATATTTTGCATCCATAGCTCAGTAGGATAGAGCGTCCCCCTCCTAAGGGGAAGGCCAGGGGTTCGATTCCCTTTGGGTGCACCATAAAAACCATCTAAGTTTATATAAAATGTACCCTTTGTCAAGGACGTTTTAAAAAAGACTATATGATAAGATGATTTCTGTATTGAACAGGAGTCATCTTATTTAAGTTCCATT
>NZ_JAUSWN010000038.1:0-10455 GCF_030815255.1 Hathewaya limosa | reverse complement strand
TACTCTGTTTAATTTTCAAAGATCAATTTCTTATTTTCAATCGCTCTCACCAAGCGACTTACTTATAATATCAAATTTGTTTTTCTTTGTCAACAACTTTTTAAACATTTTTTAATTTGTTTTGTTGTTTTACTGCGTTGCCGCAGCGACAAGATATATAATATCATAAAAAAGCATACATCTATATTGATTTATACTGATTACAATAAATTATATTTAAATTACTACGATTTTTGGTCTTTTACTTTAATTTATACGTATTGATACACTGGGTAAAGTATATTACCCTTTTTATACTTGATTAGTATTATTTACTCCAATTATTATGATAATAGACTTGAAATTTACATAAAAAAACAGTTAAAGGTATATAATTTATTTTACATTTAACTGTTTTCTTAAATTTTATATTTTAATCTTTTTATTTTCTTTATTGTTTGTATATACATATTTTCAATTTTTCTTTCTATCTACAAATATATTCTCTTCTTTTTTTCTAAAGACTTTTCTAAAAAAATTTACCTTCTTTTTTTCATTACACCTTAGTAAATTTTTCTCTTCCTCTAATTCTATTTTAAATCTATAATATGCTATATTAAGTATGGGATTTAATAAATTCATGGTATCTTCATAGCCATATAATATTCTCCGTCTTGCACCCTCTTGTGTAAAATCTAAAACTCCAGATAACATTCCACCTTGTTCACAACTAGGAAATATCTCTATTATTTGTGTATTAGGATAGATACTTCTATCAATCGGTATCTCCTTCCCTAAATGAACTACTATTATTACATCACAACCTTCTCCATATAGTGGTTGAATCGGAATATTATCTGATATTCCCCCATCTATATATCTTCTATTCTCTATCTCTTTACTTTCATAAATCATGGGCAAAGCTGATGTTGCCAATAATATATCTCTGACATTTTCTTTGTCATAATTATTTATTTTAAAATATTTAGATTTTAATTCTGGTACTTCACTACAGGTTGCATAACAGCTTTTACTTGATCTTAATACAGAATCAAAATCTATATACTTGTCCATTATTTCTTCTAATCCTTCTCTAGATATATTGCCTTGTTCTAAAACCTTAGGATAAAGTTTTTTTATTAGATTTAAATTCTTATTTCCTATAAACATTGCTAATCCTTTAATAGCAAGTTCTTTATTATCTATTGGCATTATTTTGTCTTTAGATAAATTTAACCAAACACTTTCTGCTAATTCATAATTACCTTGTAAAAATAAAACGGCATTTAAAGCACCTATTGATGTTCCTGAAACAGCTGTAATAAATTCATCTATTCCTAATTCTTTTAAAGCTTTCCAAACACCTATTTCATAAGCACCTTTGCCTCCTCCACCTGAAAGTACTAAACCTATTTTCAGCATATTTTTCTCACCTTCAACTTGTAATTATTATTTATATATTATCATATGATATATGTTCATAATAATTTAATAGCTTTTGTTCATCTCTCTATTTGATCTAAATAAAAAAGCATGTATACACAAAACTTTTAATGGTTTTATGTATACATGCTTATTAATTTTAATTTATTTATTAAAAGCAACCTTTAAGGCATTTTTAAATACCTCTATAGTATTCTCGATATCCTCTTCTGTATGTGCTGCTGATAAGAATAATCCTTCAAATTGAGCTGGTGGAAATAATATACCACCTCTTAGCATTTCTTTAAAGAATACAGCATATTTTTCTGTATCACACTTAGTTACATCACTATAATTTTTAAATTCTCCTTTTGCAAAGAATACACACATCATGGCCTTAAATCTTATAACTGTAACCTCTACATCTAATTCTTGTATAACTTTATTCATTTCAGCTTCAAATTTTATAGCTAATTTTTCTAGTTTATCATATACTTCTGGCTTTTCTTTTAGTATAGTTAAATTTTTATATCCCATAAACATGGCTAATGGATTCCCTGATAATGTTCCTGCTTGATACACTGGTCCTACTGGTGATACCATTTCCATTATTTCTTTTTTACCACCATAAGCACCTACTGGTAACCCCGCACCTATGATTTTTCCAAAACAAGTCATATCTGGTTCTATATCATATACCTCTTGTGCACCACCAAATGCTACTCTAAATCCCGTAATAACTTCATCAAATATTAATACCGAACCGTATTCTTTTGTTATTCTTCTTAAGCCCTGTAAAAACTCTTTCGTTGCTGGGACAACCCCCATATTACCACCAACTGGTTCTACTATTATAGCAGCAATATCATTTTCATATTCTCTAAATATGCTTTCTACTGATTTCATATCATTATATGTGCACACTAAAGTATCTTTTACTGTATCTGCTGGTACTCCTGGACTTGTTGGAACACCAAATGTTATTGTGCCAGATCCTGATTTAACAAGTAAAGCATCAGAATGACCATGATAGCAACCTTCAAATTTAACAATCTTATTTCTTTTTGTATATCCCCTAGCTACTCTCAATGCACTCATAGTAGCCTCAGTTCCTGAATTAACCATTCTAACCATATCTATTGATGGATAAGCTTCAACTATGAACTTAGCCATTTTAACTTCTATTTCAGTTGGAACTCCATAACTAGTTCCCCTTTTCAGTATATCTTCAAAACCTTCCATTAAATCTTCATTACTATGTCCCAGAATTAATGGACCCCAAGAACAAATATAATCTATATATTCATTTCCATCTACATCATATATTCTAGATCCTTTTGCTCTTTCTACAAATATAGGACTTAAACCCACTGATTTAAAAGCTCTAACAGGACTGTTAACTCCACCTGGTATATATTTTTTAGCCTCTTCAAATATAGCTTCTGATTTCTTAGTTTCTAATCCTTGCATGCTTATACTCCTCTACTACTTTAATTTTTTTGCTACTTCTTTTGCAAAATAAGTAATTATTATATCTGCCCCTGCTCTTTTTATAGAAATTAATGATTCCATAATAGCAGATTCATTTAATAATCCATTTTCCACAGCCAATTTAATCATAGAGTATTCTCCACTTACATTATAAGCTGCTATAGGCATATTATAATTATTTTTAACCTCTCTTATTACATCTAAGTAAGCTAAAGCTGGTTTTACCATAACGATATCTGCGCCTTCTTCAATATCTAACTCAACTTCTCTTAAGCCTTCATTAATATTTGCCGGATCCATTTGATATGACTTTCTATCCCCAAAAGAAGGTGCTGAATCTGCTGCATCTCTAAAAGGCCCATAAAAAGCTGATGCATATTTTGCACTATAAGCCATAATTGGAAGATTTACATATCCTGCCTCATCTAAACATCCTCTAATATATTCTATTCTACCATCCATCATATCAGACGGTGCTACCATATCCGCTCCTGCTTCTGCATGACTTACTGCAATTTTACCTAAGTATTTTAAGGTCTCATCATTATTTACATATCCCTCTTTTGTTAAAATACCGCAATGTCCATGTGAAGTATATTCACACATACAAATATCTGTTATAACATACATTTCAGGATATTTAGACTTTATTTCCCTGACAGCTTTTTGTACTATCCCACAAGAACAATAAGCCCCACTTCCACACTCATCTTTTTCATTAGGGATTCCAAACAAAATAACATACTTAATACCTAAATCTATTAACTCTTTTATTTCCTCATTTACTCTATCTACGGAAAAACGATAAACTCCCTTCATAGAAGAAATCTCTTCCTTTAAATTTTCTCCTTCTTCTACAAATAAAGGATAGATTAAATCTTCTACATGAAGTTTAGTTTCTCTTATCATACCTCTAATACTTTCATTAGTTCTAAGTCTTCTAGGTCTCTTAGTCAATGACATTTTTACCCCTCCACAAATACAAATTAATTTATCAGCTTTTATGCTTCTATTAGTTCCTTAACTACACCATCTATAGTATATTCTCTTGCTTCCTTGTACACTTTTAGTCCAAAACTTTCTATAGTCTTAGAAGTAACTGGTCCTATAGAGACTAACCTTACATCGTTTAAAAGATTTAAATTTTCTTCTCCTAGTATCTCTATAAAATTCTTTACTGTAGATGAACTAGTAAAAGTAATAAGAGCTTTTGGATCTTTTTCTAACAATTCTATTATACTCTCTCTTTGACTATTTTCTTTAACTGTTTCATAAATTTTTATTTCATTAACTAAACATAGTTCTTTCAAGCCATCTACTAAAACTTTTCTAGCCTCTTTAGCTCTTGGAATTAAAATTTTATCAGTTTCTTTTATATGTTCCTTTAGTAACTCTAAAAGGCTTTCTGCTACAAACTTTTCAGGTACTAGATCTGCTATAACTCCCTTTTTCTTTAATAAATTTGCTGTAGCATTACCAATAACAGCTATTTTACAATTAGCTAATACTCTAACATCTTTATTTAATTCTCCCAATTTTTTAAAGAATATTTCTACCGCATTTTCACTAGTAAATACTAAATAATTATATTCATTAATATTTATAATAGCTTTTTCTAATTCTTCATTAGGAGTTATTTCATTTATTTTAATTGATGGTACCTCTATAGGATTTCCACCTAAATCATTTACTTTCTCTACTAACTTACTACTTTGTGCTCTAGCTCTTGTTATAACCACATTTTTACTGAATAATGGTTTTTGTTCATAGAAATTAAGCTTATCTCTTAATCCAACTACTCCACCTACAACAATTAAACTTGGAGATCCAATATTAGCTTCCATAGCTACATCATATATATTTTCTAATGTTCCTGTAACAACTCTTTGATATGGCCTAGCTCCCCAATTTACAAGAGCTGCTGGTGTTTTAGAATCTTTACCTTCTTTAATTAAATTTTCAGTAATTTTTTTAAGATTTGCAACACCCATTAAAAATACAAGTGTTCCATCTAATTTCGCTAGTACATTCCAATTTAATTCTCTTTCTTCTTCTTTTAAATGACCTGTAATTACATGAAATGAAGATGCAAAATCTCTGTGTGTTATCGGAATTCCCGCATAACACAGTCCACCTATAGCTGATGTAATTCCAGGAACAACTTCAAAATCTACACCTTTTTCAAGTAAAAATTCTCCTTCTTCTCCACCCCTACCAAATACATAAGGATCTCCACCCTTAAGTCTTGTTACAATTTTACCTTGTAAAGCTTTTTGTGCAATTATTTCATTTATTTCATCTTGAGTTTTTGTATGATATTTTGATTTTTTACCTACATAAATAAATTCGCACTCTGGTTTAGCATCCTTTAAAATTATATCATTCGCAAGTCTATCATATACTATAACATCAGCCTCTTTTACACATTCAAGTGCTTTTAAAGTTAATAATTTATAATCTCCTGGACCTGCTCCTACCAAAAATACCTTACCCTTCATCTTAGTTAATCTCCTTTAGAATTAATTTTGCAAGTTCATATCCTAATTCTTTCGCTTTATCTATTGTACCTTCAATAGTTTTTCTTATAATTTTATCTCCATCTTCACTACCAAGTAATCCAATTAAGATAAACTTATTACCTTCTATTATTCCCTTAGCGCCCACTGGAATATGACAACTACCATTTATACCATCTAAAAATGCTCTTTCCCCTTCTACAGCTATCTCTGTTTCCTTATGAGATAGTGATTTTATAACCTCATGTATATCGTTTCTATCTTCCCTTATTTCTAAAGCCAATGCACCTTGTGCAGGAGCAGGTAATAAAATATCTGTAGAAATAGAACAGACTTTATATTTTAAAGTTTCTGTAAGTCCTAACCTATTTAGTCCAGCGGCTGCTAAAATAACACCATCAAGATTTTCAGTTTCTATCTTCTTAATTCTCGTATCTACATTTCCTCTAATAGGAACTATATTTAAATCTTTTCTATATTGTAAAAGTTGATACTTTCTTCTTTTACTACCTGACCCTATTACAGCACCTTTAGGTAAATCCTCTAAAGAATTATAACCTTCTTTTAAAACTATAACATCCCTTATATCTTCTCTTTTAGGAATGTAAGAAAATTTTAATCCCTCTGGAAGTACAGATGGCATATCTTTCATACTATGAACTGCCATATCTATATCACCATTTAATAATTGTTCCTCTATTTCTTTTACAAACAATCCTTTGTCACCAATTTTATCTAATGCTATATGTTGTATTCTATCACCCTTAGTTTTTATAATTTTTACTTCAAATTCAACTTCTGGATTACCCTTTTTAAGCTGATCAATTACCCAATTTGTTTGTGTTAAGGCAAGTTTACTTCCTCTAGAACCAACAACTATTTTCATAATGTCACCCTTTACCCTTTCAGATTATTAAATAATTATACATATATACTATAAATCATCTATTTTTTTTCTTTATTAGTTAATTTAGAAATGTATTGTTTTAACTCAGTAATATCCATATCTGCCATAGAATTTAATATATGTTTCTTCTCTTTCTCATCTTCTACATTTTTTAGTACCAATTTTCTTGCATCTCCTAATAAATACACTAACTCTTCTAATTCTTTAGTATATCTTTCTTCTAATTCTTTTCTTATTTTAGAACAAAATGAAGGACTATTTCCTAATGTAGAAACAGACATTATTAGTTCCCCTCGTTTTATAGTAGAAGGAACTATAAAACTAGATAACTCTTTACTATCCACTATATTACAAAGTAAATGCTTTTCTTTACAATACTCTCCAATACTTCTGTTTACTTCTTTATTATTAGTCGCACCTACTACAATAAATTCATCTTTAATCAATTCTTCACAAAAATTTTCTTTAATTAAAATAATTTTTCCTTTAAACCTCTTTTCAAGATTATAAAATTCTTCTATAAACTCTGTACTTATTACCCTTACCTTTGCTTGGTATTCTAAAAACTTTTTTACCTTTCTAAAAGCAACTTTTCCACCGCCTATAATACAAACCTGTCTATTACTAAGTTCTATCATTAATGGATAATACAAATATAACACTTCCCAAAGTTTAATATTTCATCTTAAAATATTTTTATATTAAAAATTAAATAACTTATTCATCATTTCTATATATTGTTCCACGTTCTCTTCTTTATTTAAGTCTTTTAAATTATTAATAGGTTCTCTTATTAGTCTTTTTAAAGAAGATTTTATCATTTTTTCTATTATCTTTTTTTCTCTACAATCTAATTCTAGTTTTCTATTTATATAATCAAAGGTATCTTCTTCTATTTCCCTACAACGTTCATTTAATGATTTTATTACTGGATCAAACTTAATACCTTTCATCCATTCATAAAAATCTTTTATACTATTTTCTATTATTCCTGATGCATTTTCAGATAGAATCTCTCTTTTCTTTAAATTTTCATCTGAAAGTTTTTTTAGATCATCTATGTCATATACTTTAATTAATTTATTTTCTTTTATACTTATTTCAACATCCCTTGGGACTGCTAAGTCAATAATATGCAATTCATGATCTATTTCAGGCATCATATCTTTTTTTAGAATAAGATGTGTAGCACCAGTTGCCGTAAAAACCACATCAACATTTTTAATTATTTTATATCTTTCTTTAAAATCTATAGCTTCTATGTGAAGTTTCTTACACTCTGTACAAATATCCTCTATTTTATGCATAGTTCTATTAGTCATATACACTGTGCCAACTTCTTCTTCCTCAAAATACTTTAAAGCAAGTGAACTTATCTTGCCAGCCCCAATAACTAAAATGTTTTTATTTTTTAAAGTACCTAACTCTTCTTTCAAATTTTTTATAGCAATATAACTTGTTGATAAAGGAATTTCAGAAATTCCTAAAGTTGATTTTATTTGTTTAGCCGCAGTAACTGCTTCTCTAAACAATTTGTTTAATATTTTTTTACTACAGCCAACCTCCATTGCAGATTGAAGAGCTTCCTTAACCTGACCTAAAATTTGATCTTCCCCAATTACTATAGAATCTAATCCTGCAGCAACATTATATATATGCAAAATAGCTTCATGATCTTTTTTTACAAATAAATAATTTTCTATATCTTCTACTTGAAAAAACTCCTTATAGAAATTTTTTGTTTCTTCGATATGTTTATCTAAATCCTTAGATACAATATATATTTCACTTCTATTACAAGTAGATAAAATAATTGTTTCACTTATTCCTAAATCTAATAAAGTATTTACTGTTTCAATTTTTTTAGTTTCACAGAAAGCAACCTTTTCTCTTATTTCAACAGAAGCATCATTATGATTCACTCCTATTACAGCAATTCTCATAATTCTTCCTCCAATACTCATATAAATCTTCTTCTTTTTTAAAAAGTGGTAGATTCATATTTTTATGTACCTTTAAAAGCCATGGCTCATCTAAATTAGCTTTTTGTAAAAGTTGTTCTTGTGTAAATACCTTTACAACATCACCTTCACCTATAACCTGCCCCTTATTTAAAACATAAATATAATCACAAATTTCATAAATAAGGTCCATATTATGACTTGAAATAATTATCTTCTTACCTAATGCAGCTAGAGATAAAATCATCTCCCTTACTGAATTAGTCATATTGGGATCCAATCCTGCCGTAGGTTCATCAAATAATATTATTTCACAATCCATAGCCAAAACGCCAGCCATAGCAACCCTTTTTTTTTGCCCATGACTTAAAAAATGAACAGGTTTATCTTTAAATTCCCATGCTCCTGATTCCTTTAGAGCCTTTTCTACCTTGATCTTAACCTGTTCTTCTTTTACACCTAAATTTCTCAGTGCAAAGGCAACATCATCATATACAGATGAATAAAATATTTGTTTATCTGGATCTTGAAAAACTACTCCAACTTTACTTCTAAACTTATATAAATAATCTTTTTTATATTTTATCTTTTCATTGTTAAATAAAACTTTTCCTTCCTTAGGTCTTAAAATCCCAACCATATTTAGAAATAAAGTGGATTTTCCTGCCCCATTGGATCCTATTAATCCTATAACATTCCCTTTACTTAGATCCATATTTACATTTTTAAGAGCAACTGTATTATCCTCATAAACATAGCCTACATTTTCTAATTTAAGCATCTTCTCACCTACAATTACTTATTAAATTTTTTTAATCAAAATTAGCTTAAGTCCATTATAAATTAAATATAAAATTCTCCATTATAAAGTTTAGTCTCTAAAGAAATGTTTAATTCCTCATATCTACTCATTACTCTAATAAATAATATTCTTATTAACAAAGCTGTTGATTTATAAGAATTTCTAAGTCCTTTATAACCAAATCTTAAATCTTGTGCCACATATAATTCCCTTGATTCTTCTAAAAATATAAAAATAAATCTATATATTAAAATCATTATTTCTATAAAAGTTTTAGATAATCTCAAAGTTTTAAAAACCTGAATTAGTTGATTCATAGGAATTGTAAGTGCAAAAAAATAAGTTGATGCTAAACTACTTAATGCTCTGCAAAACAATAACATCCCCTGTTCCATCCCTAACTTTGTAATTCCCACATAATAAGAACCTAATTTTAAATGAAATAGAAATACATCTTTAGTAGTACCAATTGAAAAAATCATAGTAATTATACTAACCATTAAAAAAATAAATGGAATACTTAAAAGTTTTAAATACTTTTTTAATGAAATCCTTACTACATACATCGTAAGTAAAGATAAAAAAATTAAAATTCCTCCAAAAACAAAAATATTTTTATTTGATAAGCTAAATATTAAAATACTCAAAGAAAAAATAAATTTTGTCATGGGATTAAGGTCTTTTAACCTGTTAGTATATGCATATTTGTCAATTAAAAGCATATTAAGGACTCCCTCTTAAAATTTATAAAAAATCCCTAGTCTCTTATTCGGACTAGGGATTTTATACTTGGTAAAATATTCAGAAATGAATAAAATTATATCTAATAACTTTTATAATAATGTATTTCTACCTACTATAAGTTGTATCGATTAAGTATCACTCTTCCCTCCGAAGATCACTTAAAAATTTAGGTAGGTCTCCTGACTCTAGAATTATCTTACTCCTCATCCTTCCCATAAATCTTATGACCTACAGTGGTTATTATGAGTTTCATCCTCTATTACAGTAGCGGGGGCTGTAGTGGCTTTTAACCATTTTCCCTTTTAATCTATTGCAGAACCTAAATTTACTTGTATATTAAATTTTATAATTAACTCTCTTGTATTTTTAATAATATCACATAAATATACATTCTTCAACAAACTTACTTTGTTTTTAGGTAAAAAAATAAAAGCATCAATTCTTCGATGCTTTTATGGAGCGGGAAACGGGGCTCAAACCCGCGACCTCCACCTTGGCAAGGTGGCGCTCTATCAACTGAGCTATTCCCGCATATATAACCTGGCGACGTCTTACTCTCCCACAAGGCTGCCCCTGCAGTACCATCAGCGCTGTAAAGCTTAACTTGCCTGTTCGGTATGGAAAGGAGTGTTA
>NZ_JAUSWN010000037.1:0-15440 GCF_030815255.1 Hathewaya limosa | reverse complement strand
TTGTCTGTTTCATACTCAACGTGTGAAGTATTGATTGTGATTCCTCTTTCTTTTTCTTCTGGTGCTTTATCGATTTCATCATATTTTGATGCTTCAGCAAATCCTTTTTTAGATAATACCATTGTAATTGCTGCTGTTAATGTAGTTTTACCATGGTCTACGTGTCCTATTGTTCCTATATTTACATGTGGCTTTTTTCTTTCAAATTTAGCTTTTGCCATTATTATTTCCTCCTTTATAATAAACCTTTATAATAAACCTTTTATAATGGAATTATAATTATTTGGTATTTACCAATAATTACTAACTATTATTTTTCTCTGCTTCCTGCAATTTGTTCCATAATATTTTTTGGAACTGGCTCGTAAGCTGCAAATTCCATGCTGTAGTTTCCTCTACCTTGAGTTCTAGATCTTAATGTAGTTGCATATCCGAACATTTCTGATAATGGAACCATAGCTTTTATTATTTGAGCTCCTGCTTGAGCTTCCATTCCTTCTATTCTTCCTCTTCTTGAGTTAACGTCACCCATAACGTCTCCCATATATTCTTCTGGAATAACTACTTCAACTTTCATTATAGGCTCTAGAAGAACTGGTTTTGCTTTTGCCATAGCATTTTTAAATGCCATAGATCCTGCAATTTTGAAGGCCATTTCTGATGAGTCAACATCATGGTATGAACCATCAAATAATCTTACTTTGAAGTTTATAACTGGGTATCCAGCAACAACCCCACTTTGAGATGCTTCTCTTATACCATTATCAATTGGTTGGATATATTCTTTTGGAATAGATCCTCCAACAACAGCATTTTCAAAGCTGTATTCTTCTTCAGTTGGTATAAGTTCAATCCAACAATGTCCGTATTGTCCACGTCCACCTGATTGTCTAACAAACTTACCTTCAGCTTTAACAGCTGAACCAATTGTTTCTTTATAAGCAACTTGTGGCTTACCAACATTACATTCAACTTTGAATTCTCTTTGTAATCTATCAACGATGATTTCTAAGTGTAATTCACCCATACCAGCGATGATTGTTTGACCTGTTTCTTGATCAGTGAAAGTCTTAAATGTTGGATCTTCTTCAGCAAGTTTTGCTAGAGCTATACCCATTTTTTCTGTACCAACTTTAGTTTTTGGTTCTATAGCAACAGAAATAACTGGTTCTGGGAATTCCATACTTTCTAGCACAACTGGAGTATCTTCTGAACATAAAGTATCACCTGTTATAGTGTTCTTTAATCCTATTATAGCTCCTAATTCACCAGCACGTAATTCTTCAACATCTTCTCTATGGTTAGAGTGCATTTTAACAAGTCTACCGATTCTTTCTTTTCTACCTTTGTTAGAGTTAAGTACATAAGTACCACTAGTCATAACACCTGAGTAAACTCTTGTAAATGCTAATCTTCCAACAAATGGGTCAGTAGCTATTTTAAATGCTAATGCTGCTAATGGTTCATTGTCATCAGCAGGTCTCTCAGTTTCATTACCTTCTAAATCTGTTCCTTTTATAGCAGGAATATCTAATGGTGATGGTAAATACTCAACTGCTGCATCTATCATCATTTGAACACCTTTGTTTTTGTATGAAGAACCACAAATTACAGGAACTATTTCATTAGCAATTACGCCTTTTCTTAAAGTTGCCTTTAATTCTTCTTCTGTTACTTCTTCACCATCAAGGTATTTCATCATTAATTCTTCATCTAATTCAGCTATAGCTTCTACCATTGATGATCTATATTCTTCTGCCATATCTTTCATATCTGCAGGAATATCTGATTCTTCAAATACTTTACCTAAATCATCTTTATATATTTCAGCTTTCATTGTTATTAAATCAATGATGCCTTCAAAGTTTTCTTCTTTACCTATTGGTAATTGAATAGGTACTGCATTAGCATGAAGTCTTTCTCTCATCATTTTAACTGCTCTATAGAAATCAGCACCTAATATATCCATTTTATTTATATATGCAACCCTAGGAACTGAATACTTATCTGCCTGTCTCCATACAGTTTCAGATTGTGGTTCAACTCCACCTTTTGCACAGAATACACCTACAGCACCGTCAAGAACTCTTAATGATCTCTCAACCTCTACTGTAAAATCTACGTGACCTGGTGTATCTATAATGTTTATTTCGTGACCTTTCCATTGACAAGTTGTTGCAGCAGAAGTAATTGTTATACCTCTTTCTTGTTCTTGAACCATCCAGTCCATTGTAGCTGCACCATCATGTGTTTCACCTATTTTATGAGTTCTTCCTGTGTAGAAAAGTATACGCTCTGTTGTTGTTGTTTTACCAGCATCGATATGAGCCATTATACCAATATTACGAACTTTTTTTAAAGGAAATTGTCTAGCCAAATTTCTTCCTCCTCTCAACGTCTTACTTTATAAATTTTAGAAAACTGTTTTGAGAAAACTCAAAACAGTTTTAATTATATTAATATCTGTAATGTGCAAATGCCTTATTAGCTTCAGCCATTTTATGAGTATCTTCTCTCTTCTTAACAGCTGCTCCAGTATTGTTTGAAGCATCTAATAATTCAGCAGCAAGTTTCTCGCACATGCCTCTTTCGCTTCTTTTTCTAGCAGCAATTAATAGCCATCTGATACCTAAAGTTTGTCTTCTGTCTGGTCTTACTTCGATTGGAACTTGGTATGTTGCTCCACCAATTCTTCTAGCCTTTACTTCTAATAATGGCATTATATTTTCCATAGCAGTTTCAAAAACTTCTATTGCTTCTTTTCCTGTTTTTTCTGCTAAAATTGCAAATGCATCATAGCATATTTTTTGAGCTATACCTTTTTTACCATCATACATGATAGAATTGATTAGCTTTGTAACTACCTTGCTATTATACATTGGATCTGGTAATACTTCTCTTTTTTGAATAGTCCCTTTTCTTGGCACTTTACTTCCCTCCTTAAACATTTACAATTTAGATCATAGGTACTCGATACTTAAAATATCGTTATATGTATTTGAAGATTTCTCTACCAAACAGACATTTTAAATATTTATACACATGAGCCCGTTAATTCCATAAATGTGAAGCTACAGCATCATAATTTTATAAAACTATTTTTTCTTAGGTTTTTTAGTTCCGTATTTAGATCTTGATTGCATTCTTTCATTAACTCCTGCAGAGTCTAATGCACCTCTTATTATGTGATATCTAACACCAGGAAGGTCTTTTACTCTTCCCCCTCTGATTAATACAACACTGTGCTCTTGTAAGTTATGTCCTTCACCTGGGATATAAGATGTTACTTCATATCCGTTAGTTAATCTAACTCTTGCTACTTTTCTTAAAGCTGAGTTAGGTTTCTTTGGTGTAGTAGTTTTAACTACTGTACATACACCTCTCTTTTGAGGACACTCCTTTAAAGCTGGTGAAGCTGATTTACTTGATACGCTTGATCTACCTTTTCTTACTAATTGGTTAATTGTTGGCATACGCACACCTCCTCATATTTTCCTAAGTATAAATTTTAATTTTTCATTATGCTGTTTTATTTCAAAATACTTAACAGCCTCAATTATCAAAATAAATAGTTAATATACATTACTTATTCTAATATTAAAGCTGCTGCAGCTCCTACATCTATTTCACATAACTGCCCTAATTCTTTCATAGTAGCAACGTAATTTACTTCCAATTGTTTACATTTAGCTAATTCTACAAGTGGTTTAATAACCCCGATTTCTGCATCGTTAGCTACATAAATCTTTAAATTAGCATAATTTTGTAAACTTTTTAGAAGTTTTACAGACTGCTTAACTCCTACAATCTTATTTGATTTGTTGTCTAACATAACTTCTCCCTCCCAGGATTAATTATGCTTATCATATTTATTAAATAACATTGTTGTAGACATTTATCGATAGTCTACAACAATGAGTATTTTATCATTTTAGTCAACTGATGTCAATAAATTATTATTAAGCTTTAACTATTGTTCTTGAACAACTTCTTCGTTTTGTTTATCTTCAGTACTGATTTTTAAAGTTCTATATCTAGTCATTCCTGTTCCAGCTGGTATTAACTTACCAAGAATAACATTTTCTTTTAATCCAACTAGCGGATCTATTTTTCCTTTAATAGCTGCCTCTGTAAGAACTCTTGTAGTTTCTTGGAATGAAGCCGCTGATAAGAATGAATCTGTTGCAAGAGCTGCCTTTGTAATACCTAATAAAGTAATCTTACCTTCTGCTGGCATTCCACCATTAGCTATTGCTTTTTCATTTTCTTCCTCAAATTCAAAA
Source organism: Hathewaya limosa (assembly GCF_030815255.1). NCBI lineage: Bacteria > Bacillati > Bacillota > Clostridia > Eubacteriales > Clostridiaceae > Hathewaya > Hathewaya limosa. The sequence goes on along the minus strand of NZ_JAUSWN010000037.1, from coordinate 11,157 downwards.
ATATCTATTAACGAACCTGGTAATAACGATGTATCTCCTGACTCCTCAATTTTTATCTTTCTAGTCATTTGTCTTACAACGACCTCTAAGTGCTTATCATTAATATCAACACCTTGAAGTCTATATACCTTTTGAACCTCTGATAATAGATAATTCTTAACTCCTTCAACTCCCTTAATTCTTAGGATATCATGTGGATTAACTGAACCTTGAGTGATTTCGTCTCCAGCTTCAATTCTAGCTCCAGCCTTGATGTTAACTCCTAATCTTGAACCAAATGGAATATCATAGCTTACTTCTTCACCGTCATCAGATATTACAATAACTGTTCTCTTTTTCTTAGTTTCTTCTATCTTAACAGTCCCTGCTACCTCTGTTACAATAGCTAATCCTTTTGGTTTTCTTGCCTCAAATAATTCCTCAACTCTAGGAAGACCTTGAGTTATATCGGCACCGGCAACTCCACCAGTGTGGAATGTTCTCATTGTAAGCTGTGTACCTGGCTCACCGATAGATTGAGCGGCTGTAATACCAACTGCTTCACCTATATTAATTTTATCTCCTGTAGCCATATTCATCCCATAACATTTAGAACATACACCAAATTTGGATTTACATGTAAATACTGATCTAATCTTAACAGTTTTAACTCCTGCTTTTTCTACCTTTGATGCTAACTCTACATCCATATATTCATTTTGTTTAACAATAATCTCTCCAGTACTTGGATTAATTATATCTTCTGATGTATATCTACCAGTTAATCTTTCTGTTAAAGTTTCAATCATTTCATTTCCTTCTTTGATTTCTTTAACAAGGTATCCTTCTGTAGTTCCACAGTCATCTTCTCTTATAATAACATCTTGGCTTACATCAACAAGTCTTCTTGTTAAGTAACCTGAGTCAGCTGTTTTAAGTGCAGTATCGGCGTTTCCTTTTCTAGCTCCATGGGTAGAAATGAAATACTCTAATACGTCAAGTCCTTCTCTAAATGATGATCTGATAGGAAGCTCGATAATTTTACCTGATGGATTAGCCATAAGTCCTCTCATACCTGCAAGCTGTTTAATCTGACTCTTAGAACCTCTGGCACCTGAATCTGCCATCATGAAGATAGGGTTAAACTTATCAAAATTATCCATTAAGGCATTGGCAACATCTTCTGTTGTTTTAGTCCATTTATCTATAACTCTTTCATATCTTTCATCTTCAGATATGAATCCTCTTCTATACATCTTTTCTATGCTTTCTACTGCTTTATCTGTATCAGCAAGTAATGTTTTCTTAGCTTCTGGAACTATCATATCTGATACAGATATTGTAATAGCCCCTATAGTTGAATAATGGTATCCTGTAGCTTTTATTTTATCTAACATTATAGATGTTTGAGTTGGTCCATATTTCAAATAACACTTATCTATAATTTTTCCTAATGATTTTTTAGTAATTAAGAAGTCTATTTCTAATTTAAATAAATTTTCTGGTTTACTTCTATCAATAAACCCTAAATTTTGAGGAATAGATTCATTAAAGATAAGCTTACCAGGTGTAGTTTCTATCATACCTGTAATTTTTTCACCATCAATTTCCTTAATCACTTTTACTTTAATCTTAGAATGTATATCAATGTCTTTGCATTGATATGCCATATAAACTTCTTCTGGAGATGAGAACGATCTACCTTCTCCTCTTCCTCCATCTTTCTCCATAGTCAGATAATAAGATCCTAAAATCATATCCTGTGTAGGTACACATACTGGCTTACCATCAGATGGTTTTAATATATTATGAGCCGCTAACATTAAGAATCTAGCTTCTGCTTGAGCCTCAACCGATAATGGTACGTGAACCGCCATTTGGTCACCATCAAAGTCGGCATTATATGCTGTACATACTAATGGATGAAGTTTTATTGCTCTACCTTCTACAAGGATTGGTTGGAACGCTTGAATTCCAAGTCTGTGTAGAGTCGGAGCACGGTTAAGCATAACTGGATGATCTTGAATAACTTCTTCTAGTACATCCCATACTTGTGCCATAACTCTTTCAACCATTCTCTTAGCACTCTTAATATTATGAGCAATGCCTCTTTCAACTAACTTTTTCATCACAAATGGTTTGAATAATTCAAGAGCCATTTCCTTTGGAAGACCACATTGATACATTTTTAACTCAGGACCTACAACAATAACTGAACGTCCTGAATAATCGACACGTTTACCAAGTAAGTTTTGTCTAAATCTACCTTGCTTACCTTTTAACATATCTGATAATGATTTTAATGGTCTATTTCCTGGTCCTGTTACAGGTCTTCCTCTTCTACCATTATCTATTAATGCATCTACTGCCTCTTGTAGCATTCTTTTCTCGTTTCTAACGATTATATCTGGTGCACCTAATGATAATAGCTTCTTAAGTCTGTTATTTCTATTAATAACTCTTCTATATAAATCATTTAAGTCAGATGTTGCAAATCTTCCACCATCTAATTGAACCATTGGTCTTAAATCTGGTGGAATAACAGGGATAACATCAACTATCATCCATTCAGGTTTATTACTAGAATTTCTAAAAGATTCAGCAACCTCTAATCTTCTTATAGTTCTTATTCTCTTTTGTCCTGTATTAGTCTTTAATTCTTCTTTTAATTCTACTACTAAAGCATCTAAATCAATTTCTTGTAATAAAATCTTTATAGCTTCAGCACCTATTCCAGCTTCAAAACTATCATATCCGTATTTTTCTACTGCTTCTCTATATTCTTTTTCACTTAATAATTGTTTCTTTACAAGTGGAGTTTCCTTTGAGTCGATTACTACATAAGAAGCAAAGTATAGCACTTTTTCTAAAGCTCTTGGTGACATTTCAAGGATTAATCCCATTCTTGATGGTATACCTTTAAAATACCAAATATGAGATACAGGGGCAGCAAGTTCAATATGCCCCATTCTCTCACGTCTTACTTTAGATTTAGTTACTTCAACACCGCATCTGTCACAAACTATGCCCTTATATCTAACTCTCTTATACTTTCCACAATGACATTCCCAATCTTTAATTGGTCCAAATATCTTTTCGCAAAAAAGACCATCTTTTTCTGGCTTTAAAGTCCTATAATTAATTGTTTCTGGCTTTTTAACCTCACCTCTAGACCACTCTCTTATTTGTTCTGGTGAAGCTAAACCTATTTGTATGGCATCAAAATTATTTAATTCAAACAAGGGTACATCCTCCCTTCAGACTAGTGTTCATCATTTATATCATTTAAGTCTAAATCATTCTCAAAACTATCAAAAGTTAAATTTTCATATGTTCCAAAGTCATCTTCATCTTCTTCAAAGACTTCTTCTTCAACTTCTACATTTTCTTCTATTTTTTCCTCTGTTACTGGAGTATAATTTGAATCCTCTACTCCTTCGATATTTACATCTAATTCTTTAGTTTCTTCCTCTTCTGCAAATTCTTTTAATTGAATTTCTCCATATGAATCATCAAGAACCTTTACATCTAAGCATAATGCTTGAAGTTCTTTTATAAGAACTTTAAACGATTCTGGTACTCCTGGTTCTGGAATATTTTCACCTTTAACAATAGCTTCATAAGTTTTTACTCTTCCAACTACATCATCTGATTTAACAGTTAATATTTCTTGTAGAGTATAAGCAGCTCCATAAGCTTCTAGAGCCCAAACTTCCATCTCACCAAATCTTTGGCCTCCGAATTGAGCTTTACCACCTAATGGTTGCTGAGTTACTAATGAGTAAGGTCCTGTAGATCTTGCGTGAATCTTATCATCAACCAAGTGGTGAAGTTTTAAGATATACATTATACCTACTGTAACTCTATTATCAAATGCTTCTCCAGTTCTTCCATCATATAATACTGTTTTACCATCTTTATTAAATCCTGCTTTTATAAGATGTTCTTCTATATCTGATTCTGTAGCACCATCAAATACTGGAGTAGCTATATGCCATCCTAATTGATGTGCTGCCCATCCAAGGTGAACCTCAAGTACCTGCCCAATGTTCATACGAGAAGGTACCCCTAATGGGTTAAGACATATTTGAACAGGTCTTCCATCTGGTAAGAAAGGCATATCTTCAACTGGTAATACCCTTGAGATAACCCCTTTGTTACCATGTCTTCCTGCCATTTTATCTCCTACAGAGATTTTTCTCTTCTCAGCAATATAACATCTTACTAATCTATTTACTCCTGGTGGAAGTTCATCGCCATTTTCTCTTGTAAATACTTTTACATCTACAATAATACCAGTTGCTCCATGAGGAACTCTAAGTGATGTATCTCTAACTTCTCTAGCCTTCTCACCAAATATTGCTCTTAATAATCTTTCCTCAGCTGTTAATTCAGTTTCACCTTTTGGTGTAACTTTACCAACAAGAATATCTCCTGATCTAACTTCAGCACCTATTCTAATTATTCCTCTTTCATCAAGGTCCTTAATAGCATCATCACTTACATTAGGAATATCACGAGTTATTTCTTCAGGTCCTAGCTTAGTATCTCTAGCCTCTGCTTCATACTCTTCTATATGAATAGATGTGAATATGTCATCTCTTACTAACTCTTCAGAAACTAACATCGCATCCTCATAGTTATAACCTTCCCAAGTTATAAATCCTATGATTATATTTTTACCTAATGCAATTTCTCCAAGATCTGTAGATGGTCCATCTGCTAATACTGAACCAACTTCCACTCTTTCACCTTTTTCAACTATTGGTCTTTGATTTATACAAGTACCTTGGTTAGATCTCTTAAACTTCAACAGTTTGTATGTATCTATTGTTCCGTCTGAATCTTTTCTAACTCTAACCTCATTGGCACTTACATATTCAACAACACCAGCATGTTTTGACTTAGGTAATACCCCTGAATCAACTGCTGCCTTATGTTCTATACCAGTTCCTACAATAGGAGCACTTGGTTTTAATAATGGTACTGCCTGACGTTGCATGTTTGATCCCATTAGGGCACGGCTGGCGTCATCATTTTCAAGGAATGGTATCATTCCTGTAGCAACAGAAACTATTTGTCTAGGAGATACGTCCATTAGATCTACTTCTTCCCTTGGAACTATAAGTACATCTTCTTTATCTCTAACTGTTACTTTTTTATCTATAAAGTATCCATTTTCATCAAGTGGCTCACTTGCTTCTGCAACTAAAAATCCATCTTCTTCATCTGCTGTGAAATATCTTATTTCATCAGTAGCTCTACCATCTTTGACTATTCTATACGCTGTTTCTATAAATCCATATTCATTAACTTTAGCATAAGTAGCTAATGAGTTAATAAGCCCTATGTTTGGTCCTTCTGGTGTTTCTATAGGACACATTCTTCCATAGTGAGAATAGTGAACGTCTCTTACTTCAAAGCCTGCTCTTTCTCTTGATAAACCACCAGGCCCTAAAGCTGATAATCTTCTTTTATGAGTTAACTCAGATAATGGATTTGTTTGATCCATGAATTGAGATAACTGAGAACTTCCAAAGAATTCTTTTATTGCTGCAGTTACAGGTCTAATATTAATTAAACCTTGTGGTGTTATACCTTCTTGATCTTGTATGGTCATTCTCTCTTTTACAACTCTTTCCATTCTAGAAAGGCCAATTCTAAATTGATTTTGTAATAATTCACCAACTGATCTTAATCTTCTGTTTCCTAAATGATCTATATCATCATTTTCCCCTATTCCATATGGTAAACCTAATTCATAGCTTATTGTAGCTAAAATATCATCTTTAACTATATGTTTAGGTATTAATCTGCTTATATTCTTTTTAATTTCTTCTTTAATTTGTTCTTCATCTGTATAATTTTCTAAAATTGCTTTTAATGTTGGGTAATGTACTAATTCTTTTATTTTTAAATCTGATATATCAAATTTAACAAATGCTTTAATATCAACAAAATTATTTCCTATAACTCTGATGTTTTTATCTTCTATCCTGATTTCAACTTTGTTTATACCTAAGTTTTGCATCTTAAGAGCTAATTCTCTTGAGATCTTTTCTCCTTCTTCTACTAGAATTTCTCCAGTAGTAGGATCAACTATATTTTCACCTGCTATTTGATTCGCTATTCTTGTGCTAACTGCTAATTTTTTATTAAATTTATATCTTCCAACTCTTGATAAATCATATCTTTTTGCATCAAAGAATAAAGAATCAATTAAAGATTTAGCACTATCTACAGTAGGTGGTTCACCTGGTCTTAATCTTTTATAGATTTCTAATAAAGCTTCTTCTTCAGTTTTTGTACTATCTTTTTCTATAGTAACTTTTAATCTTTCTTCTTCTCCAAAGAATGATACAAGTTCGGCATCACTACCATATCCCATAGCCCTTGCAAGGATAGTAATAGGTAGTTTTCTAGTTTTGTCTATTCTAACGTAAATAACTCCATTAGAATCTGTTTCATATTCAAGCCATGCACCTCTATTAGGTATAACAGTGGAAGAATATAATTTCTTTCCTGTTTTATCTACTACATTACTATAGTATGCTCCTGGTGATCTTACTAACTGACTTACTATTACTCTTTCTGCACCGTTTATGATGAAAGTTCCTTGCTCTGTCATTAGAGGGAAATCTCCCATAAACACTTCTTGTTCTTTTATTTCACCAGTTTCATTATTACGTAGTCTTACCTTAACTTTTAATGGTGCAGCATAGTTAGTATCTCTCTCTTTACATTCTTCTACATGATACTTTACATTTGCTTCTTCTAAAGTATAATCTACGAATTCTAAAACTAAATTTCCAGTATAGTCTTGTATAGGATTAATATCTTCAAAAACTTCCTTTAATCCTTCATCTAAAAACCATTTGTAAGAATTAAGCTGAACTTCTATTAAGTTAGGCATTTGTGTAACGTCTTTAACCTTTGAGAAGCTCATTCTGGTTCTTTTACCAACTTGGACAGGATGTACCATGGGCTTTCACTCCTTGTTTAAAGTAAAATAGGCAAAAAATCTTCATTTTTTGTGTTAAAACTTTTATTTTTGTCTAACTCTCTTTATTATATCCAAAATAATGTAATTAATTCAACTATGCACTATTTTGTCTTATTTGAGTATCTTTTTAATTGTTATTTTACCGTACTATAATAAATCAATGCAATTATTTATTCTATCACGTAAATTTTAATATGTCAAATAAAGAGATTTTAAAAAAGGGCACTTTTTACAAAGTGCCCTTTTGGCCTATTTATTATTTTAATTCAACAGTAGCTCCAACTTCTTCTAATTGAGCTTTCATTTTTTCAGCTTCGTCTTTAGCTATGCCTTCTTTTAATGTCTTAGGTGCACCATCAACGATGTCCTTAGCTTCTTTTAAACCTAATCCAGTTATTTCTCTAACAACTTTGATTACTTTAATTTTTTGAGAACCAGAGTTTGCTAATACAACTTCAAACTCGTTCTTTTCTTCTGCAGCTCCTGCAGCTCCTGCAGCTCCTGCTACTGCTACTGGTGCAGCAGCGCTTACTCCGAATTCTTCTTCGCAAGCTTTAACTAATTCGTTTAATTCCATAACGCTCATTTCTTTTATAGCTTGAATCATTTCTTCTCTTGTCATTGTTAAAACACCTCCAAAATTTCTAGAACCAACTATTCAGCTGTTTCGCTTTCTTTTTTCTCTTTAATTGCATTTAATAAGTATGCAAGATTTGATAATGGAGCTTTGAAGCTTCCAAGAAGTTTTGCAAGTAAAACTTCCTTTGATGGGATTGATGCAAGTTCTTTTATTCTGTTTATATCGAATACTTCACCTTGAACAATACCTGCTTTTAGCTCTAATTTCTTATGATCTTTAGCAAAATTATTTAATATTCTTGCTGGTGCTGTTGGATCTTCATAGCTTATTGCAATTGAAACTGGTCCGTTTAAATATTCATCTAAACCTTCAATTCCTAATTCTTTTAAAGCTAATGTAGTTAAAGTATTTTTATATACCTTATATTCAACACCTGATTCTCTTAATTGCTTTCTAAGCTCAGTGTCTTCTTCAACATTTAATCCTTGATAATCTGCAAGGATGATTGCTTGAGCTTTTTCTAGCTTTTCTTTTATTTCTTGAACCTTTGCTTCTTTTAATTGTCTGTTTTTGCTTAACACTGTGTGCCACCTCCTCACAGTTTGCTATATAAAATTAAAGTCTCTCCGTAAACACACGAAGAGACTATTATATACAATATATATACGTCTTCCTCGGTAGGCGACATAATCTTACGCTTTTCAGCACCTACGGTCTACGGAACTAACTTATTATTCATTTTAACAAAACTATTATATCAATTTTGTACATGTTAGTCAAGAAAAATTTTTATTTTTTATAAAAATTACTCAAGAACTTTTACTGGATTAACCTTTACACCAGGTCCCATTGTACTAGAAACTGATACTGATTTTAAATATTGACCTTTAGCTGCAGCTGGCTTAGCTTTTACAACAGCTTCCATTAAAGCTTTGAAGTTATCTTGTAACTTTTCAGCTCCAAAAGATTTCTTTCCGATTGGCACGTGAACTATAGAAGTTTTATCAACTCTATATTCAACTTTACCAGCTTTAATTTCGCTTAAAGCTTTTGCTACATCAAAAGTAACTGTTCCTGATTTTGGGTTTGGCATTAAACCTTTAGGTCCAAGAACTCTACCGATTCTACCAACTAATCCCATCATATCTGGAGTAGCTACAACTACATCAAATTCAAACCAATTTTCTTTTTGAATTTTTTCTATTAATTCTTCTGCACCTACATAATCTGCACCTGCAGCTTGAGCTTCTTTAGCTTTTTCACCTTTAGCGAAAACTAAAACTCTAACAGTTTTACCTGTTCCATGAGGAAGTACAACTGCTCCTCTAACTTGTTGATCAGCATGTCTTGGGTCTACTCCAAGTTTTACTGCAAGTTCGATAGTTTCATCAAATTTAGCCTTAGAAGTTTTAACAGTTAATTCTAAAGCTTCTGATGGTGTATATAAAGTGTTTCTGTCTACTAACTTTGCACTTTCTATGTAATTCTTACCTTTATTTGGCATAGTTTCTATCCTCCTTTGTGGTACTAACGGTATATAACCTCCCACGATTATCGAATTAAAAATTACTTTTCTTTTAATTATTCAACTACTTCTACGCCCATGCTTCTTGCTGTTCCAGCAATCATTCTCATTGCGCTTTCTACTGATGCAGCATTTAAATCTGGCATCTTTAACTCAGCTATTTCTTTAACTTGAGCACTAGTGATTTTAGCTACCTTAGTTTTGTTAGGTTGAGCTGAACCACTTTCTAAACCAGCAGCTTTTTTAATTAGTACAGCAGCTGGTGGAGTTTTTAATATGAAGCTAAATGATCTATCTTGATATACTGTTATAACAACAGGTATGATCATACCTGCTTGATTAGCAGTTTTAGCGTTAAACTCCTTTGTGAAAGCCATGATATTAACACCATGTTGTCCTAATGCTGGACCAACTGGTGGTGCTGGTGTAGCCTTTCCAGCAGGAAGTTGAAGTTTAATTATTCCTGTAACTTTTTTTGCCATGAGTTTACACCTCCTGAATTGTGGTAATGCGGATTTTCATCCTCCCACTTATTTAAGACATAAGTCTTACATAAGTACATTATTCTAAATTTTTTATTTGATTAAATTGAAGTTCAACAGGGGTTTCCCTATTAAACAAATTAACAAATCCTTTAATAATTTGTTTCTCTAAGTTTATTTCTTGTATTTGAGCAACGTGACCTTCAAAAGCCCCTTCTATTATCTGAACACTATCACCAACTTCAAAATCAACTTCGACTACATTTTCACATATTCCCATTGATTTTGCTTCCTCATCACTTAACGGAACTGGTTTGTTAGGTTCTGGACCTACGAATCCTGTTACTCCTCTAGTATTTCTAACAACATACCAAGAGTCTTCGTTCATAATCATTTTAACCATAACGTAGCCTGGAAAAACTTTTTTCAAAGTACTTTTTTTCTTACCATCTTTTACTTCTATTTGTTCTTCCATCGGAACTTGGATATCATAGATATACTTTTGTAGATTTCTATTTTCAACTACTTTTTCTATATTAGCTTTTACTTTATTTTCATAACCTGAGTATGTATGAACTACATACCATCTTACTTTATTTTCATCCATATCTAAAGGGACTTTTATAAATTAAAATAAATGTCCCTACCTCCTTTGAATATCTAATAAACTATTTAAAAATCATCTGATATACATTTACAAATACAGCGTCTAAGACACCAACAAGTGCCATGTATAACACACAAAAGCCAACAACTGCTGCAGTAGCTTTTTTAATATCTTTTTTTTGGGGCCACGTAATTCTTTTAAATTCTGCCTTTAGCCCTCTAAAAAAACTTCCTAGACCTTTTTTGTTGTAGGAACCATTAGTTTCTTTTATTTCTTTATTAGACATTTTATTCACATCCCCAAAAATATTCAAAGAAAAGTTTCTAACTATTTTGTTTCTTTGTGTAGTGTATGCTTATGACAGAATTTGCAATACTTATTTATTTCTATTCTCTCAGGGTTGTTCTTTTTATTCTTCATTGAGCTGTAGTTTCTTTGTTTGCACTCTGAACAAGCTAATGTAACTTTAACTCTCATTTGCTGCACCTCCTACCCTTAAGCAAATTGCGTTTCTTTTTCTTAACTGCATGTTAGGTTACTTAAATAATTTATCATAACTTAACACTCATGTCAACAAAGTATAGTTCTATGATATTTATCTCCTAAAAACTAAATCTACTAATACAAAGTATAGTATTTTTAAAGTTTATATAATCATGAATTTTTCTGTATCTTATATATTGTTATATACTTTATATATAAATAAAAACTCTTCATCCCCATCCTTGAAGATGAAGAGTTCCTTTATTTAATTTACAAAGACTACTCGATTATAGTAGTAACAACTCCTGATCCTACTGTTCTTCCGCCTTCTCTTATTGCAAATCTTAATCCTTCTTCCATTGCTACTTTTGTGATTAACTCAACATTCATATCAATGTGGTCTCCAGGCATTACCATTTCTACTCCGTCTGGTAATTGGATTGATCCTGTTACGTCTGTTGTTCTGAAGTAGAATTGTGGTCTATATCCGTTAAAGAA
>NZ_JAUSWN010000036.1:0-15685 GCF_030815255.1 Hathewaya limosa | reverse complement strand
AAGCTTATAGGCGGTGAACTATCATTAAATTTTCTATAAAACACAAAAAAACGCTGCCGCGTTAGTATAAATTTTTATGCTAATGCGACAGCCTCATTTTTCATATGATTCTATATTAATTTATTTTATAAACTAATTATTTAATTTTACATTTATATTTTAAATTTTTCATTTAAATAAAAGGATTGTAGAAACGACTTTTCATATAAATTGTACTAAATATTGATAATGCTAAAAGAATACATACTAAACTAATAGCTATATAATCTTTACTTGTAAAGTTTTTACTATTATACCATGTTCTTTTTTTATCATTTCCAAAAGCTCTAAGTTCCATTGCCGCACTTATAGTATCTATTCTATCTAAACTCGAGAAAATTAGTGGCATTAAAATAGCTGCCGAATTTTTTATTCTTCTAGATAATTTTTCTTTTTTACTCATTTCTATTCCTCTTGCCTGTTGTGCAAAAGTAATATCATGATAATCTCTTTGTATATCGGGTATATATCTTAATGCTATTGATACTGAATATGCTATTTTATAATTCAATCCTATTCTATTTAAAGAAGATGCAAATTCACTTGGTTCTGTAGTTGCTATAAATAATAATGCTATTGGAATTACAGAAAAGTATTTAACCGTAACATTAAATTGATAAAAAAGTTGTTCTAATGTAACCGAGTATGGACCTGCTATATTAAATAATACATGGGTTGTTTTATAAATTTCATTTCCTCCATGTGGTGAAAAAATAAATATAGTAATATTATTTAGAATTAAAAAAAATAATATAAAATACACTACAAATGCTATATCCTTAAACTTTATTTTTGAGATTTTAAATATAACTAAACTAAAAAACATCATTCCAACTAAAATTCTAGTATCATATGTAATCATCGATGCTAAAGACCATACTATAAAAAAGATTAATTTTGTAGCCCCTGTAAGTTTATGAACTGGAGACTTCTCATTTATATATCCAAGCATAGTAGACATTATTTTCTTCTCCTCCTATCCTCTTCAATAAATTTTTCAACAAATTTATTTGGATTTTGGATTTCTGCTCTAACCGCTAATTCATAAAGAGAAGTCTCCTTTAAATTAGCTTTATCTATAAGGGTTTTATTTGATAGGATGTTTACTACGCTATCTTCTGCAAGTTTATTACCTTCCCCTATAACTATAGCTTTTTCAGTATACTCAAGCATTAAATGCATATCATGGGTAATCATTATAATTGTTATTCCTTTTTTGTTAAGTTGTAATAAAAATTCCATAATCTCATTATAATGTTTAAAATCTTGACCTGAAGTAGGTTCATCTAATATTAAAATTTTAGGATTTAAAACCAATATAGATGCTATGGTAACTCTTTTTTTCTGACCAAAACTTAATGCAGAAACTGGCCAATTACGATAAGGGTAAAGTCCACAAATTTTTAAAGTTTCATAAACCCTTTCTTTGATTTCAATTTCGTTAATTCCTCTTACTCTAAGTCCAAAGGCAACTTCATCAAAAATCATAGTTTTAGAAATCATTTTATTAGGATTTTGCATTACAAACCCAATATATTCCGCTCGTTCTTTAATAGAATCTTTTAAAATACTTCTATTTTCAAACAAAATATCTCCTTTTATAGGCTTATAAAAACCACAAATTAACTTAGAAAGCGTAGATTTACCAGCACCATTTTTACCTAAGATACTTATCATATCGCCTTTTTTTACTTTAAATGATACATCTGCTAAATTTAATTTATTTTTATCATATCCAAAAGAAACATTCTTAAGTTCTAAAATAGTATCTTGATCTTTAGATTCAAAAGCATCTTTACTTTCTTCATACCACTTATGTAAATTATTTTTACACTCTTCTATATGTAAATTTTCTATATGACTAGGTTCCATTTTTTTAGTTACCTTACAATTAGCATATTTTAAAGCCGTTAGATAAAGGGGTTCCCTAAGTCCAAAATCTAATAATTTATTAGATGATAAAAGTTCATCCGGTGTCATATCACAAATTATTTTGCCCTCATTAATTAAAATAATTCTATCTACATCTCTATGTAATACATCTTCTATACGATGTTCTATTATTACTACTGTTTTATTTGATTTTTTATGTACTTCGTCTATAAGTTCAATAGATGTTTTTCCTGATTTAGGATCTAAGCTTGCTAATGGCTCATCAAATAATAAAATATCTACATCATCTACAATAGTTCCTGCTACAGTTACTCTTTGTTTTTGTCCCCCAGATAATCTATGAGGGGCAAGATTTAATTGATTATCAATGTCCACTACCTTAGCAACCTTTTCTACTATTTTCTTCATTTCTTGTTGAGGAATACACTGATTTTCCAGTTTAAAGGCTATATCCTCTCCCACTGTCAATCCTATAAATTGACTATCAGGATCTTGAAGTACAGTACCTACTATTTTAGAAATTTCAAAAATACTTAAATCTTTAGTTTCTTTGCCTTTAACTTTTAGACTTCCAAAAATTTCGGCACTATAAGAAAAAGGAATAAGTCCGTTAATACAGTGCCCTAAAGTACTTTTTCCTGAACCTGATGGCCCTACAATAAGTACCTTTTCTCCTTCATAAATAGTTAAATTAATTTTATCTAAAGTAGGTTTTGATTGTACTACATAATGTACTGTAAAATCTTTAAATTCTATAATTGGTCTTTTCATAAAAATTTATTACCAAAATAAAAAGGTAATTACTCCTTTCTTTATTTAAATTTTAATGCTCATAAAAAAACCGGAGTTATATCTCCGGCAAAATACTAATCTTCCTTACAAAGGCTGCCTCTTTTAGTTTTAGTTTTAGAATAATTACGTACTAATATAGTCCCAAGTACTGCAACTGTAAAAATGTTAGAAATACCACCTATAATTCCTTGAAGATATACCTTATTTAAAGGTTCTGCATAAATTATTACATCCAATGAGGGCGCTACTATAAACCATGCTATAACATTAGCTATAATTTGTACTATATTAAAAGTTACTATTTGTTTTTTTTCGAAAATCCCTTCATTAATTCTAATTTTCTTATATGCAAGACCTATTACAAGTCCTACTACTGCCGAAGCAATTACCCAACTTAGCCAAGGTGATCCATAAAAAATCGTATCCTTTAAAGCATGTCCTATAAACCCAATTAATAATCCTGATAAAGGACCATATAAAAGTGCCATTAATGCTAAAAAAGCATATGCAGTTTCTATATTAGTATTTGGTATTCCAGTTGGAATTGATCCAAAACGTCCTAAAATCATAAATACTGCAGATCCTATACCTATGGCAACAATTGTTTTAATAGATAATTTGTTTTTTCTCATTAATATCTACTCCATTTTTCTACTTGTTACTAAACATTTTTTATAATTATATTTAATAACACATCTTTAAGTTTAAAATCAAATAGAATAATTGTCAATAACTTGATATATACTAAATTGTTATTTATAAAAAATATAAGTTCTAAAATACATACTTTTTAGTAATCTTTTAGAACTTATATTTTTAGGAAACTATATTTAATTATCTTTAACCTTAAACTTACTTACTTCATCCATCATCTCAGATGTTTTTTGGGATAACTCTTGAGCACTATTCGCAACTTCTAAACTTGATTTATTTAACTCGTCTGAAGATGCTGCTATTTCTTCTGAAGCTGCCGACATCTCTTGAGATATAGAAGAAATATTTTCTATGTTATCTAATATATCCTTATTGCTATCATTAATATTCTCAAATGCTAAACTAATTTCATTAATTTTAGGTGTAATACTTTGTACTGAAGTGGAAATATTATTAAAGGAATTTATAGCATTCTCTACTGTTTCTTTTTGAGTTTTTAAATTTCCATTCATTTCATTAGTACTAGATACTATAGTTTTCGTTTTAACAAGTAGATTATTAACTATATTGTAAATATTATTTGACGATTCCTTGCTTTTTTCAGCTAAAACTCTTATTTCATCTGCCACAACTGCAAAACCTTTACCCGATTCCCCTGCTCTTGCAGCCTCTATAGCTGCATTTAAAGCTAAAAGATTAGTTTGTTCAGCTATATTATTAATTAAATCTGTTATTTCATTAACAGTTTTTATATCAGTATCCATATTTATAATTTCATTTGAAAATCCTTTAAAGTTTTCATTAAATGTGGCAAGTGATTTAATTAAATCTTCCATATCTTTATTACTTTTTTTAGAATTGTCATTAATATCTAAAGACATATTATTAATATCTTGAATATGGACAGTAACATTGCCTATTTCGTTACTAAAATCATTAAGTTTCTGTAGTATATTTCCCAAATCAGAAGCTTGCTTAGTAGAACCAGTAGCTACCTCCCCTATTGCTGTAGATATATTCTCTGTTAGAGCTGATAACTCTTCAGCTATAGAAGCTAAATTTGTAGAATTATCATCTATTTCTACAGCAGATTCCTTTACTGATATTATCATGTCATTAATAGAACCTTGTGTTTGTACCATTGTATTACATATGTCACCTAATTCATCTTTATTATCCATATATTTATTATCCATTGAGTCAATTAAATTTCCCGTAGATATTTTTTTCATATGTTCTTTAATTAAAAATAATGCCTTAGATATTGAATTACTAAATATAAAAATAAATATACTTATAGTAAATATAATAATTAAAGTTGTTATTATACAACTATACTTTAATCCATTAAGTCCACTTAATAGGTCATCCTTAGTTACATTTATTGAAAGTGACCATCCAGTAGAAGGCACTTGTGTATATGCTGAAAACTTTTGTACATTGTTATAAGTATATGATTGTACCCCTGTTTTACCAGAAATCATATTTTTCTCTATATCAACAACTTCTTCAAATTCTTTATCATTTGAGTGACTTCTTATGGTATTCTCCATTTTTGTTACTAATTCTTGATTCTTATGTGCAATTGTTGTACCACTTTGATCCAACATATATGCTGTTCCTGTATTTAAAAATGATATTTTATTTACCATTTTACTTAATTCATCACCACTTTTAATTGCTATTAAAACTCCTATAACTTTACCATTCTCTTTTATAGGTGCAGAATAAGCTACAGCCAAATTATTATTAACTTTGCTAAGAAAAGGTTGTGATATATAACTTTTTCCTTCAAAAGGATGTCTATAAAAATCTCTATCACTTACGTCGATTATACTTCCATCAGTATATCTAACCTTTCCATTGGTATCAGCAATTCCTAATAATAGATACTTTTGAGTTTGCATATTAATGTTTAAATGTCTTTGTTTATCACTCCAAGGTATCTTAGGATCTGCTATATCTGGATCTTCAGCTAATAAATTTACTACATTTAGATTAGCCAACAATTGTAAATCCGTCTCACCTGCAGCATTTTTAGCAAGTTCCATCATTAATGTACTACTTGTCTGTATTAAATTTTTCTTAGCATTTAAATATGCTAAGGAAGACAAAATAATACATGCTATTAATACAATAGGTAGAAGACATACTAACATTTTGGTTTTAATACTTTTAAAATTCCTTTTTAATATTAATTTCATTTCGCATTTTTCCCCTTATTATTACATAAAATCCTAAATATTTTTTTATTCCTAATTATATTGTTTTAAAAATACTTTGTAAATATATATTTAAGATTTTTTTAAAATTAACTTATATTTTTTACAATTTTTTATATTGCTTTAATTTAATTTTAAACGCCACACATTATTTTACTATTTAAATGATTATTGTGAATATTATTCCTTACTTAATAATATTTTCTTGTTTATTCTAAATAAAAAAGTACACTTATTAAAATAAGTATTATTCTAATAAGCGTACTTTTTTATTTGAATTTATTTTAAATATTTAAAATTTTTAATAACGTGCTAAACTATATTCCTTAAATTTCCATAAATTCTATTTTAATAATATTTTTTATATATGAATCATCAAAACAGTTTATACTAAATTTAAAATCCTTTGCAATCTGTTCCTCAGTATCTTTGGAATTTTCTTTAACTTGATTTATATTATTTAAAACTTCAATTTCTAACATATTAAAATCTTCATATCCCATAATATAAGATTTTATATCTTCTCCCCCAGATATAATAGCGGCAAATCCCATTTCATCTTTATAATAAATAACTGGTACTTTCATATTTAAAATTCTCCTTTAAAAGTTTTCTATAATACAGGTATAAAAACAACTTTTAATTTATAATCCTATTTTTTTGTATACCATAATCCAAATTTTTTCATACAATTATCATCTTTTAAACTCTCATAAACTTTAAATTCATCCTCTGTAAATTCTGCTAAGGTTTTATAAAAATTGTTTGGTTTGAATACATACCATAAATCCGACCAACTATCTTGATTTTCTTTTCCCTGAATATTATAAGAAATAGTTCCTGGATCATCATTTTCAAAAAACTCCATATGTATACCATCATAGTACGCTAAACAAGATTTAAATTTACACTTTCTATTTATGACTCCTTCCATTAATTTTAATAATCCTCTTATTCCTATAGTATCTAACATATGATTAACATATGCCTTAGGAAAACCATTTAATTCATCAACGAAAAATCCTGAATCTAATGCTATACATGGTTTTCCTACTATTTTATATGCTTGTATAACTTTTTGTCTTGCTATTTCTCTTATATCGTCACTTCTAGGTTCTATTAACTCTGCATTATATGGTAAAACTTTTATACCGCTTAATTCTCTTTGTGCAGATGCGATTTTTCCCTTATTAGTTGTTACAAATACAATCTCTCTTGTAGTATTTTCCATTTATTACATCCTCTCTATCTTTTGTTTAATACATTAATATATTTATATTATCAAAATAACTTAAATTTTTCTATTTACCACACTTAATTTTTTATACTTATTTATATAAACTAGCTATATCTTTTATTTATAAATAGTTTTTTTATTTTACTATTCAATATTTGATAAACTATTATTATATAAAAAACTAAGCAACTCTAATACTTATAATATGTTAGCTTAGTTTTTTATTATTATCTATTTAGTTGTTTTACTTTTATACAGCTGTGTGTCCTAGCCCAAATTGAATAACATAAGTTACTGATTGAACAAGTTGAACTGGATTTAATGTAAGAATTGTTTGTTTACTATACTCATTATTGGTCCAATCTTTTACATTTTGTACTTGATTAGTTGGTTTTTTATTTGGATCTAAATTATCCTTAGGAGTTATAAAAAAGACACCAAAAGGACTAGAATATCCATAATAAATACTATCATAATTTCCCTCTGGATGACTCCAATAAATAGAAATATATGTTGTTAAATTTTCTACTTGTACTGTGTAAGTAGCAAATCCAGAGGATCCAACAAGACCTGTTTGATCTCCTTTAAAATGTCCTGTTTCCCCTGCCTTTATTAGCTCTGGAGGATTATTATATAAATATCCACTTTGAAGTTCTGTTTTAAATAATTTCATATCTTTTCCTGTTCTATTTTCTAAATACATATCTATAGGTCTATCAAACACAGTTTGCCTTACAGTAGTAAACATAAAAATTTTCTCCTCATAATTTTTAATTATTTATATTATCATTTATATTTTAAAAAATAATTTATGTTCCTTTGTTCTTAAGAAATATTCACTTATTCTCATCAATCTGCATATTGTAAAATATACGAATTTACAGGAGGTTTTTTATGAAAGCTAATTATGCTACCCTAGATAATGGTTCAACAATTATTATGAAAGCTGACTATAGGCTAGGGGATCAACTTTACTTTCATTACTGGTTTAAAAATTCATGGATTCCTACATCAATAAATATTAATAAAATTACTAGAATGAGGCCCATAAAATTACATGAACCTACAATGACACCATATGATGATTCTGCTCAAGAAGCTTTTTTCGCTAAAATGACAGATGGATTTACTGACATTCCTAACACATATCGTGTTGGTCCAAATGGAGGTAATGAACTGTTTACAAATAACCCAAGTGGTATAAAACCTATGTTACTTAAATCTACAGGTACAGCTCCAAATACTGGAACAGTAGTTTATCCCGTTTTCCCTAAAATAGAACCTAATTGGTTTTATACCGGATTTCCTGCAAAATTAACAGTTGGTGGTGCCAAAGGTAATTTAGTAGAATTTGTTCCTGTCTTCTTTTACGCTACAAAAGATGGTAATGAAAAATTTACTTTACCTAAATTACCTGATCGTATAGGATATTTAGATAATAACAATGTATTTACCGAAACCTTAGTTTGGGATGGTCCTTTTAAAAAAGGAAGCCTTATGTTTACATTATTATTAGATAAAAATTCTCCTGTATGTGAAGGCAGTAAAATAAATGATACAAGCTATTGGAATCTTATGACTGAATTTAGCAATATAGATCCTGGCTCTACAGCTACTAAGGCCATAACCATTACAAGCGGTATTACAAAAACTCAAGGTTTTTCTATGGGATTATCCGTTGGTTCAAGAATTGGTGTAGAAGTTGGAATAGAAGGTATTGCTAAAGTAACTGCAGAATTATCTGTTCAACTATCCACATCTTTCAGTACTGAAGTAGCTATAAGTCAACAAATATCAACCACAGACACAGTAGAATTTAAAGCACAGGACAGAACTCAAAGAATTTCTACTTATCAATTTATTGAACAATACAATATCGACGCTGCTACACCTCTAAAACAAAAAGTTGATTCTCTTAATGATAAAAACAAAAATTATGTTGCTAATTTTGCTGAAGGAAAATTTCAGCCAGCACCTTTTGACTATGGAAGCAGATATTTTGCCAAAGCTTTCGTGTTAGAACCTACTATGTAAAGTTATATATAAAAAAACTAAGTCATAATAAATATCAATTATTATAACTTAGTTTTATTTATACTATAATCTAATAGATAAATCTTCAAACATTATATTTAAAGCTATTTTGCTATAAGATATTCTACATTAATTTTATTTTTTTGCATATGATTATTAATTAAAAAATCTTGAGTTTTACTTAACTCTTTTATATCTTTTCTACTAACGTCCATATTAAAATCGTACCAATTAAACATTTCTTCTGTTTCCTTCTCTGTAAGCCCTACTTCTTTAGCAGCTATTTTTATAGCTTCTTTTCTATTTTCTTTCATAAATTTAAGTGTTTCTTTATGAACCTTTTTAAAACGTTCTACTAAATCTGGATGATCTTTAAAAAATTTATCGCTCACTGCTGTAACTATAGTTCCTTCTACTAATCCCTCTCCATTTGTAACTAATTTGGCTCCTGACTTTATAGCCTTTAATGCTGCCGGTCCAGCAAGCAACGCAGCATCTACTGAACTATTATTAAGTGCAGCTAAAGCTTGAGGAATTCCCATATTTATAAACTTAACATCCGAACCTTTTAAATCATTTTCATCTAAGGCCGCCAATAATAATTGATGTAATACAGTTCCTTTAGGTCCTGCTACATTTTTTCCTTTTAGATCTTTTGCAGATTTAATATCTTTATTTTTAGTTAAAATCATAAAAGCTTTTGGTGCCCTACTATAAATATTTAATATTTTTAAATCTACTCCATTAGATGCAGCCAATATAGCTGATGTTCCTCCTAAAGCATGTAAAAACTGTAGTTCCCCTGCCGCTAATGCTTGAGTTTGTTGAGGTCCTGAAGTCAAATCGTGAAATTTAACTTCTATATTGTCTTTTGAAAATTCACTTTTAAAACTATTTTTTTGCTTTTCTAATATACTTGGTACATTTAATGGTGCTTTTACGTAAGTTATATTTATATCTTTTATATTATTATTTTTGGCATCTACTTTATTACTGCATCCTGCCACACTTAAACATATACTTAAAACTAAACTTAATGCCAATATTTTATGTATCTTCATTTTGCTTTTCCTCCAAAATTCTTAAGATATCATTCTTTAATACCTCTTTGTTTTTATTGCAAAGTTTTTCCTCATTAGATTTTTTTAGATTATATTCTTTTACTACTCTTCCTTTATCTATTATTAATATTTTATGAGCTAATAATATAGCCTCATCTATATTATGTGTAACAAAAATTATTCCCTTATTAGTTTTTTTATGAAGATCCAACAATTCATTCTGCAATAAACTTCTTGTAAAATAATCTAAAGCTGCAAAAGGTTCGTCCATTAACAATATATGTGGTTCATATGCTAAAGCTCTACCTATTGCTACTCTGTGTGCCATTCCACCGGAGAGCTGATAAGGTTTTGCATCTTCAAAACCCGTTAATTTAAGCAACTTTATATATTTTGCACTTATTTTTTGCTTTGTATCTTTATTCTTTATATGTATGGTTATGTTATCCTTAACTTTTAACCATGGAAATAACCTACTTTCCTGAAACACCATTCCTATTTTAGGTTTAATTTCTTTGTTTTCATCATTTATAAATTTAACATTACCACTAGTAGGGAATTCTAAGCCTGCAAGAAGTCTTAAAATAGTTGTTTTTCCAGAACCACTTTTACCTAGAATAACTGTGATTTTTTTATGATCTATGTAAAGATTTATATTATCTAGTACTTTATGAATTTTACTATTTACTTTATATTCTTTAGTTAAATTTTCTATTTTATATCCCATTATTCTCTATGTTCCCTTTGCTATTTCTTAAACCTTTAGTAAATCGTTCAAATATATAATCAGTTAAAAGTCCTAAAGACCCTATTAATATTATTCCTACCATCACCACATCCGGTCTTGAAAGTTCTTGTCCATCTAAAATTAAATATCCTATACCCGAAGAAGCTGCTATCATCTCCGCTCCTATTATTGCTCTCCAACTATATCCTAATGCTAACTTAATACCTAATATAATATTAGGGAAAGCACAGGGTATAAGTATTTTCATAAATATTTCATCTTTACTAAAATTTAAGGTTTTACCCACCTCTATTAACTTTTGATCACAATTTTTCACACCATCTAATGTATTCATAAATAGCGGAAAAAAAGAGGCCAAAATTATTATAATAACTTTAGATTTCTCTCCTATTCCAAACCATAAAATTATTAGTGGAATTAATGCCAACGGAGGTATATGTCTTAACATTTCTAATAAGAGATTAAATTTTTTATATATTTTAGGGTTTAAACCAAAGAATATTCCTAAAGGTATGGCTACTAAAAAAGTTATTATAAATCCTATAAAAATCCTAAGAATACTTATTCCTATAGATGTAAATAGACTTCCATCTATAAACATATTGTAAAAGGTTCCTATAACCATTTTAGGTGTAGGCAAGATAGCTATACTCCACCATGATAAATTTGATCCTAAAATCCATAAAAATACTATAATTAATAAAATAACCATACTTGGTGCCTCTCCTCTTTGATGCAAAACATTTAGTGCATTTCTAAATTTCGAAACTTTCTTTAATATTTTACTATTAAATTATATTACTTATCTTTAATAATCACAATATAGTTTTATTAAACTATATCCCTTATTTTAATTTTTCAATTAAAAAGGATTAAGATAATTTAATCTTAATCCTTTTTAGTAACTTTATAAAATCTTTATATTTTATTACTTTCTTATAATGATAAATATCATATAAACAATATAACTTAGAGTTAATACTGCCCCCTCAATTCTATTAATACTTTTCTTAGTTACAGCAAAAACATAAGCTACTATACTTATTATTAATAAAATAAACATATCCGTAAATACACCAGGGCCTACTGCTATAGGATGTATAAAACAAGAGATACCAAGTATAAAGAATATATTAAAAATATTAGATCCTATAACATTGCCTAATGCTATGTCACTTTCTCCTTTAGTTGATGCTACAATAGATGTAACAAGTTCAGGTAGAGAAGTTCCTATAGCAACTATGGTAAGTCCTACAAGACTTTCACTCATTCCCCATGCTAATGCTATAGATGATGCTGAATCTACAACAAATTTCCCCCCTAATATAATTCCTACTATTCCACCTATGCATAATATAAGACTTTTTCCTGTAGAAAGTTCCTTTATTTCTTCTGTGCTTTCTGTGGTAACCGCTAGTTTTCTAGATTCCAAAGCTATTTCTATAAGGTAATACATGTAGATTCCAAATAATATTAATAAAATTATTCCGTCTGCCCTACTTAGAATATTCTTTGAACTTCCTGCAAACATTAAGTCACCTGAAATTATTAACAATACAAAAGATGATAATATAGCAAATGGAAAATCTTTAACTATTGTACACTTCTTAACTTTTAATGGACATATAAACGCAGCTACTCCAACTACTACTAATAAATTAAATATATTAGAGCCTACTACATTTCCTATGGCCATTCCATTTTGTCCTTGTAAACCTGATGTAATACTAACTGCAGCTTCTGGTGCACTTGTACCAAAAGCAACTATAGTAAGTCCTATAACTATAGTTGGAATTCTAAATTTCTTTGCAATTGCAGATGCTCCATCAACGAAATAATCCGCACTCTTTATTAATAATACAAAACCTATTAAAAGTAATATATAATTCATATATACTTTCCCCCTTAAAATTCTATTGAGTAACATACTGTAAGTCATGTTCCATTAAATACAAATTCTTTACAATACAAAAAGACCTTCAGAATAATTAGAAAATCTCCAATCATTCTGAAGGTCTTGCTAGCAAGAATATCTTGTTAATCAACCGAGTAGATCTTATTCTACTGTGATGACGATTAATTACCACATTATGTGGAAGCTACTCCCCTTCAATACATTACGATCTTTATATATTTATCATATATTATTTTACACTATTTAGTCAATATTTATTTGTAAATACATAGCATCAAGTTACTATGAGTTAAAAAAATAGAGACTTGCCCTATAATATATTGAGCTACGCTTTCCTAAGTAATTTAAGTACATACCAATGCTATATTATTTCACTTAAAATTCACATACATACTATATAAAAAAAGCATAAGATTGTCAAGAAATTTCTAGAAATTTCTTAAAATAATGAGTTTTTTTATTTAGATTTGTTCTTATCCTATAAAACCACCCTATTATTTATTTCCCTCTTAAATTGTATTCTAATATAATAGAATATACCTTGTTAAAACCCAACGCTAAAATTCTCAGTTTCAAAAAAATTTTAGTAAATTGGAGGATAATGATATGCCTGCTTTTGAACATCCAGATTATAAAACTGAGTGTAAAAGACTAGATACAACTCTTAATTACTTAAGAAACTTTGATAAGATTATAAGTAAACAAAAGAATAGAATTGATGAAGCTGTTGAATACAGTACAAGTCATTATAACTCAGACAATGCCGAGCAGTTCAATGAACTTGTTATAAACGAAGTTCTTCAAGTTAGCATGAAGGCTAGACTAAAAAATATAAGTAGAAGTCTTTCTAAGCCTTATTTTGCTAGAGTAGATTTTACTGAAAAAGGTCTAGACAAAATGGGTAAGTACTATATTGGTAAAATGTCTCTTCTTCATGAAAAAACCGGAGAATTTTTAATTGTAGATTGGCGTTCACCTGTAGCCAACCTTTACTATGAAGGTAGACTGGGAGAAGCCAGCTATATTTGTCCCGATGGTAACATACATGGGGATATATCTCTAAAAAGACAATACACAATAGAAAATGCCTGTCTTAAAGAAATTTTTGATATAGACATAACAACCAATGATGACTTTCTTCAAGCCGCACTTGGCTCCAATAAAGATAATAGACTAAAAGATATTGTATCCACAATCCAATCAGAGCAAAATCAGGTTATTAGAGCAGATATGTGGAAACCTCTTATAGTACAAGGAGCCGCTGGTGGTGGAAAAACTACTATAGCCTTACATAGGATTGCCTATCTTATGTATAACTATGAAAAAACATTAAAACCAGAAAACTTTATGATAATAGCTCCAAATAGATTTTTCTTAAGTTATATATCAGAGGTTCTTCCAGAACTTGGAGTAGAAAACGTAACTCAAACCACTTTTGAAGACTTTGCTTTTAATGTAATAGGAAAAAATCTAGGCAAAAAACTAAAATTGAAGTCACCTCACGAAAAGCTATCTACCATAATAGAAAATTACTCCGACAAAAAATCTAAAGAAAACAATAATATTATTGAAGCCTCATGTTTTAAATCTTCATTAGAATTTAAAGAGTTGCTCAATAAATATTTAAAATATATAGAATATCATTATATTCCTAAAGAAGATTTTAAAATACATGACTTTGTACTTTTCACCTACAAAGAGATTCAAAAACTCTTCATAAAGGATTATAGCTATCTACCTTTTTCCAAAAGAATTAATGAAATAAAAAAAAGTATGATAAATAGGGTGAAATATCAAAGAGATAAAATATTAGATCGTGTAGATAACGAATATGAATGTAAGTTAGACAAAGTTAGAGCTTCTATGGGTGATTGTCCTGAGAGAAGAACTCAAATAATTGAGATTATAGATGAACGTGACAATCTTCTTTTAAATATAAAAAAAGGACTTAAAACTGTTATAAAAGATTATACTTCAAAAATTCCTAAAAGATCTGTATGGAAATACTATGAAAATTTCTTAATAAATTTATCTAAACTAAATACTGATGAATCTAAGTTCAAGCTTATAGATTACATAAAACATTACTCCCTTGAAAACTTAATGAATAGTACTATAGAAGTGGAAGACTTGTCACCGTTAATGTATATCTCAATATCATTATATGGTATCAGCGAAAAACTAGATTTAAGGCACATTATAATTGATGAAGCCCAAGACTTTAGTTTATTTCAGCTTTATGTACTTAAGAAAATAGTAAACAATAGCTCATTTACAATACTTGGAGATCTATGTCAAGGTATATATAGCTACAGAGGAATCCATGATTGGAATGATGTATCAAAATATATATTTACAGATGAAAATTCAAGCCAACTTTGTCTAGAGCAAAGTTACAGAACCACAATTGAAATAATGAATACAGCCAGTGAAGTTATAGGAGGACTAAACGATCCTCGCCTTCCGAAAGCTAAACCTGTAATACGTCATGGTAATGAAGTTAAGGTTTTTGAAAAAGATTCTCTTAAAGATATTGCCAAGGATATTCATGATAAAATAGAAGAAATGCTCCAAAGTGAATATAAATCCATGGCTATAATATGTAAAACATTAGATGAATGCATGAAATTAAAATCCCTATTAAAAGAAAAGAAAAATGTTTCTGTAATAACCGGTAAGGAAAAGGACTATCCAGGCGGAATAGTATTAATTCCCTGCTATCTTGCAAAAGGCTTGGAATTTGATGTGGTTATAATTGCTAATGCCTCAAAGGATATGTATACAGAAAGTGAATTAGATGTAAAACTTCTTTACGTGGCCATGACCAGACCCCTACACGAACTTTATATTTATTCTCTTGGGGAAAAAACTAAAATACTACCAATTTAAAAACAAATAGCTGCTGATTGAATTCAACAGCTTATGTTTATCTATAACTACATTACATACTATCATTTTACACTTGCTTAAAAACCTTATAAAAGTTTATATAATAAAAAAAGGGGCTGTCGCACTAAAAAATAGTGCGACAGCTTTTTGCGTAAAAAATAAATCTCCCACTCGAAAGAGTGAAAGATTTATAGTAAAATT
>NZ_JAUSWN010000035.1:0-16041 GCF_030815255.1 Hathewaya limosa | reverse complement strand
AAAGCAGCTTCCCTAGTTAAGAAAGTACAAGCAGATCTTGTTAAGACAGAAATTGAAAGTTTTGATTTTAAAACTTTATAATTTATAATAAAAAAACCTGGCTAAAAGCTAGGTTTTTTTATTCCTAACGCCTTCAAAAATGGACACCTTGTCACACTTCGTGTAACTCCTTCCATTTTTTCAGTTGTTAATATAACACCTAGGGTGGACAAGCCTTGGAATACATTGGCTTATATGAAAGACTGCATTTGTGTGGCTACGCTTTTTGCCACACAACAGGCGAAAATATAAAGTCATAAGTATGGAAAGGCTTGTCCACCCTTGTTTTTAAGCCCAGTGGACTTGACCTATATGAATGCCGTTACGAATTCCTGAGTTAAGCATGAATATAGGCATGTCCACTGGGCGAAGCGTTCCATCGGGTACCCAAAAAAGGACTTGTAGAATCTTAAGAAAACTTATGCTATAGGTGGCTTGAAGACTTGAAAGACACATAGAGCTATAGCTTTCTAAGATAAAACAAGGAACTCTTTCTGGGTGATGGGGTTTAACGCCAAAATCATTATTAATAAAAAAGTTCGTAACGTAAAATTTAAATGATAAATTAGGTATACCAGTATAAGTAACTCTCTTATATATTTTTATTTCTTATAATAATGATTTTAAATTACGATATGTTATAATTTAAATAAAATTAACTATTAAACTTTTCAAATCCAAAACATTACTTTTTCCCAATATTTGAATTAAGAAGGACCTAGAGTTTTCTCTAGGTCTATTTTTTCTATTTTGTTTGGACTAGCTTATGAGTATCTTTTAACTGATATGCTTGTCCAAACATTCCTTTTAAAAAGCCCCTATGACACAAAGGGAATACTAGAGGCTACCTTTGTATGATAGGGGCTTTACGTGAATACTTGGAGCGGATAAGTAAAAATGTATAAGCATTTTATCTAAATACCTATCTATAAAAGAAATGCTAAGTTAGACTAATCTATTATGCTTGTCCATTTTATCCTAAAATATTAAACATTCTGTGAAACCCTTTCAATAGGTGATGAAGCAGTTTTTGGAACTTTTTCAATAGAACATGAGGGAAAATCTTGTCCCAATCGTTTTAATAAGTTTACACTTAAATCTTGTATAGGATATATTCCTTCTATTTGTTGTAAATATACTTGTGACATATATATTTCTGGGGCTACAAATATGTATACTCCAAACTTTCTAATAGTCTTAGCCTTCTCTTCAGTTAAATCAGTACCAAGTGTTATTGTCATAAACACATCTATATCAATTTCTTTATCCTTTAAATTTACATATTGTTTATATCTTTCACGTAATGTTTTTTTTGCAGAAATCCCAAATTTCAAACCATCTAACTCAAATTTGAAATCGTTTTCTATACTTCCAATATCCTCATGTTGAAATCTTTGTATTTTGTTTTCTTCTATACCTATTTTTAAAAGCAAATCATATATATCATCTTCATAAGTAGCCCCGCCTTTTGTAGTTGAAGATTGTTTCATACTTTCATTTATTATTGGACAAAATGAATTAAAAACATTTATCTTATTTGTATTTAAAAGATCTATTGATTGCTTAAACACACAATCTGTATTATATAAATTATTTATTTCGATTGAAATAATTCGATTTATAAGTACTCTTTGAACATATACCGGCATAACATTTATATTATCGTATTCCAATGTTAAAGGAATAGCATTAGACTTTATATTTTCACTTTGTTCTTTAATCCTAGATGTAATAGTAGGTTTTATTTTTAAAAGTTTTAATGCAATCAAAAATACATATGGATCAATAGATGTTCCCCAAGGTACTATAATTCTTTCATATTCTTCAAACTTAGATATTTCATTACCTTTACTAAAAACATTTTCTTCTATATAATTTAATATTTTAGATTTAATTTTATTACAATTGTTATAAGGATTTTCTAATTCTTTCTCCAATATATCTATAAGATTAGATCTGTGTATTTCACTAATTTTATAGGTATTTCCATACATTCTTTTTATATATGTATATAACATTGTTTCATAATATAAATCTGGACATCTACGTAATAAATTCATATTATAATTCCCCCTTTAATATATCTTTTTAACCTCTTGTAAACTCCTTAATCTATTTAAATTCAAACCTTTGTAAAAACATTTTCCTGAATAAAATATATACTATCCCCTAAATACAAATTCTCAAATGTACCTTTGTAAATCCATTATAAAAATTCAAATTTTCTCCTCTTAAATCAGTCTTTAATCTTTTAAAATATTAGATTTTCAAATAATAATATAGATTGATAATATAATTATTATAAATCTATATTATCATTAATTAAATAAATAAAAAAATATATTATAGAAAATAACTTTGCTTATAATATATTTTTTACAAATAAACTCTTTATTATAAAAATTACATTTTTATAATAATCCTGTTTTTTTCATGAAATTTAGCATCTTTTCAGCTACAGCTTCTATAACTGGAACTGATACTGAATTTCCAAATTGCTTATATGCTTGTGAATCCGATACTGGTATTATAAATTGTTCTGGAAATCCTTGTAGCCTAGCACATTCTCTCGGAGTTAATTTTCTAGGATTTTTATTTATGCCTTGATCTATCAACGCTTCACTACCATCTTTATAATATCTTGCACTTATTGTATTAGTATATTTACTATCATGATTAAAGACTGAAAACCCAAATCCATTTCCTTTCTTCTTATGCATTTCTTTTCTTTTTAAATGTCCTTCATATAACTTATCTGAAATTGTATATTTTTCATCTACATTACTTTCTAAAATATCACCAACTGTAATCTTCTTATTACTTGGTTTAGGAAATTGAAATTCAATATTAGTTTTCCTCATCTTTTCTTCATTAAAACCAACTATTATTATTCTCTCTCTATTTTGTGGAACTCCAAAATCAACAGATCTTAAAACCTTTGAATATACAACATATCCTAATTCCTTAAGAGTATTTTCAATAACTTGAAAAGTATTTCCATGATCATGACCTTTTAACTGTTTTACATTTTCCAACATAAATGCTTTTGGCTTTTTTGCTTTTATTATACGAGCTATATCAAAAAAAAGAGTTCCTCTAGTATCATTAAATCCTTTTTTTAGACCTGCATTAGAAAAAGGTTGACAAGGAAACCCTGCTAATAAAATATCATGATTAGGTATATCATTTTCACATACTTGCGTTATATCTCCATATGGCTCTTCTCCATAATTAATTCTATAAGTTTTTTGAGCAAATTTATCCCATTCAGATGAAAAAACTGTATATGCCCCAAACTTACTAAATCCTAATCTAATTCCGCCTATTCCTGCAAAAAGATCTATTATCCTAAACTTACCCTCTAAAGGATTTTTAAAAGGTGGTTCAATTGGAAAATCTATTATACGTTTCAATTGTTGCTCATTAGGTCTTTCTTCTCCATTTTCCCATGCTTTAATTAACGAATTTCCATTTTTAGGTAAACCCAATGCATCTGCAAACTCTTTCCTCGTTATATCCAACTCATTTCTTTTCTTCAAAATAAACAAAGCAATATCTTGATTATTTGAAAGATCATATGTAGTACTTAACAATTTTACTATCAACTTAATTCCTCCTATGTAAACTAATATTATATAAATCCTAATATCAAATAGTTTTTTATTTTATTATATCTTAGTGAAGAAAAAACAGAACACATGCTAAGCCCTATAATTTAATAGGGTATCTTTTTAACCTATTTTTTACATAAATTCTGTTATTTTCTTTAAATTAACTTCTTATATCACTCTTTTACTAGTTTCCTTAGTAAGTCTACCCTATCTAAAACCTTAAGTTCAAGAAATTTTTTTATTTTATTATTTATATATTAACCAAATTAAGCCCTATAATTTAATATTGACATTTTTCATGTTTATACTTTTTACATAAATATCAATATTTGATTTATATTAACTCTTTATATCACTCTTTTACTAGTTTCCTTACTACGGAAACTCTATCTAAAGCCTTAAATTCAAGATATTTTTTATTTTATTATTTATATATTAACTAAATTAAGCTCTATCATTTAATAGTTACATTTTTTACGCCTATATATTTTACATAAATTATATTATTTACTTTATATTAACTTCTTATAACATTTCTTTACTGTTCTAATACATATATTAACCATCTATAAAACATTTATTTGATTGCATACCCTTCTTTTAGATTACTTATTATTCCAATCTAACCCAAAGTTCAAGAATTTCATTAAATTTATTTATTTTATTATGTAAATATAGAAATAAAAACCAAGTTACAATATATAATAGAACAGTTTTGTCCCAATGTTCTTAAATAATTTTCATTATTTTCTTTGTAGTAATCTCTTATAATTCTTTTTTGATAATTTACTTAGTAAGTTTAACCTATATAAAACTTAAAAGCTCTTAAATTTTATAATTTATTTGTTATTTTATTTTGTATAAAAAAACCTGAATACTGTCTATAATGTAATTAAGTAGGCACTATAGGTGAGAAAGTAAGGGAGGTAGAAACCTAGACTAAGCCCTATAATTTAATAGGACTCTTTTTGACCCCCCAACAATATGGGAATTATCTTTTATTTTCCTATAAGCTCTTGTTACTAGTTCGATAATAATTTTAAGTTCCTCTGCAATATCCTTTTTAGTAAGTCCGTCTTCTCTTAGTTTCTTTAGTACGTCTACTCTATGTAAAAGTTCTTGTTGCTTAGGGCTTAGTAAGTAAGCCATTTTTAGACATACAGCGAGAAGAAAGAAAAGAGTAAGGAAAAAAGAACTCCAGGCTAAGCCCTATAATTTAATATGAATGTTTTTTGTCGGGTTATTTTTTTACAGTTATTCTATTTTTTACTTACCATTTAATTTTCCATATGCTCTTTGTACTGCTCTAACACTTATATTAAGCATTTGTGCAATTTCTGTTTGCTTGTATCCCTCTTCTTTTAGTTTCTTTATTACTTCTAGCCTATCTAAAAGTTCTTGCTGCTTTTTAGTAAGTCCTTTTTCATTTCTTCGTTGTTTTTTAAATTTGTCTTTATTATAATTATTATTTCTTCTTTTAACTTCTTTCTCACTAATTATAGTTTGTAGCTTTCTCATTTCCTCTTCTAAAATAACTAATAGAGCTATAAGAGATTTATTTGTATAGTTATATCCTAAGAATTTATATATCTCTTTTTTCTTTTTAACCTTTTCCATTTCTTCTTTAGTTAAAATTCTGCCCTTTAAATTGAAATCATTTAAAAGCCATTCTTCATATGCTTTTTCTGCCTGTCTAGTTTGACTTCTAACAGTCTTTTCATCTAAAGGTAATACAAATCCTTTGTTAAACTCTAAAGTGTCCTGTAATGCCTTTTCTGTATCTTGTGTAAAACAACAAGAATAATATCTATATAAAAAGCACATTATTTCCCTTTGACCTGTTTCGCTTAAAGTACCATCTTCACTCCTACATAGACCACCCCTTACATCTTGAAGGGTTACTATATCACAAAGCCTTGCATAATGAAGAGAGTATACATTAAACATTTTAACTATTTTAGGCTTTCTACCCCTTCTTTTATAACATGGATTTTCAACATAAGGGGTAAGGCTTGGCATATACTCTTCTTGAATTTCACGAAGAGAATATTTATATTCTGCATTATAAATTAAAAGCTCTACAGGTTTTTTACTCTTTTGATTTATGGACCCTGAAAGTCTCATAACTCTTGCTGCATCTATTGATTTAGGGTCTGCCCCTACCTCTTCAAGTTCGTTTAATAAGAACTTTTGAACTGCATTCCAAAGAGGAAGTACCTTATAAGGAACAGGTTCTATAAGCCAGTAAATTGCAAGCCCTCTTCCTGTAATTACAATCAAACTAGCATCTGGAACTTTTATTTTAAAATACTCATCATCTAAAAGAAAAATTATTTGTTCAGGTGAAAGATCTCTAAGCTTTTCAATATTATAATAATCTACATCTATAAATAAACTATTTAATTTTCGTACATTCTCAATTCTCCTAGAAGGCTTATAAAAACTATTAGGAGACATATATAAATTAATATCTTTAATACTTAGAAGCTTGTCTACATTTTCTTCAAGCTCTTCCCTTTTATAATGGTATTGGTACCATGCACCTTTATCTTTAACAGCAACAGTAACATATCCATCATCATTTTTATGAATTTCATTTATTTGAGCCCTGGCCATTGAAACTCTACTTCCATCTGCAGTAACTTTTATATCGCTATTATTTATATCTCTTAAAACATCTTCTATATAATCTTGTAATTTAAGCTGCTGTGAATACAAAAAGCCCTCCTATCTAAAAAGTTCTTTAAACAGGAAAGCTTTATACTCTACATCTTTAAAACTATTTATTATTGACTATAAGCAATAAATATATTAGAATTAATATATATTTTAATAGATATAAAGAAAACTTTCCTATGAATTTAGAAAATTTCTTACTCTAAATTAGAACCTTTTTATTTTATTTGGAAAGATTTTTCAAGATGGTAACTCTTGGATGAAGCGGCCAAACTTCTGGATCCAAGAGTTTTTGCTTTATATGCACTCATCTTGAAATATCTCTTATGTTATTGTAAATTATTGTAAACAATTGTAATATACTTGATTATATTGTACTTTGAAATCAATGAAAATTCAATATATCTTAGATTATTTCTCATCTATTACCATAAAAAGATTTAACTTTAAGCTTTTAATTTTTCTTTGAATACTTTTTCATAATATTAACTTTACAATAACAAAAAATAAACATAGGCAAAATTATAATTTTACCTATGTTTATTTTTTATTGAAAAACTTAAAAATACATTTATTATAACTTTATAACCTTATCTACTATATCTAAAATCATATCATTATGAGTTATAATAATTATTATACAATCTTTCTTTATATCATTTAAAATGCTTTTTAATACAATGATACTTTCCTGATCTAAAGCCGAAATAGGTTCATCTAAAATTAAAACTTCTGGATTTTTTAATATGGCTCTAATCTCTGCTATTTTCTGTTTTTCTCCACCAGAAATATTAGAAAAATTAGTATTCAAATTATCTTCATTTTTATTACTTATAAATTTACTTATATTCATACTATCACATAGAGAATGTAATTTTTTATCTTCATAACCCTCTAAATCATAAACTAGGTTATTTACTATAGAATCCTTTGCCAAGTTAGGTTCTTGTTCAACTATACCCATTAATTTTCTTCTAATATCATAAATATTTAAATCCTTAATGTTGATATGATTATAATAAATTTCACCCTTATAGTCATATCTTAGTCCAGTAATTAAATCTATTAATGTACTTTTACCCTTACCATTCTGTCCCTCTATGCAATATACATTTCCTTTCTCAAACATAAAATTAAAATTTTTAACAATAAAATTTTTTCCGTAATTAAATGTTAAGTCTTTTATACATATAGAATCAATTGATTCTATAAATTTTTGTCCATTATGTTCCTCTTTTATGTTAATTATATCCATAATCCTGTCATACGCTACAATAGAACTTTGATATTGTTCTCCAAAACTTAATATAAATCTAACCCATTCCAATAACATTAAAAAATAACTATTTAATATAATAAAATCCCCTATTGACATTTTATTATTAATAATTTGCCTTCCTCCATACATAACTAGAAAAACTATACAAACATACTTAAATAAATTGCCAATAGCATTATATAAACTAGTTATCTTAGTATATCTAATAGCGTTTTTATAAAAAGAACTAAAATTTTCTTTTATCTCATTATTTAATTTTTTAAACCATGAATGTCTCTTTATTGATTTAATTATACTAAATTGATCATTCACTTTAGAAAAAAATTTATTCTGAGATTCTTGTAACTCATATCCATTTTTATAAATTATTTTTTTAAATACAGTATATATAATAAAATTTATTATTAATATTATTATTATTGATACAGAGAACCATAAGTTAATATTATACGTAAAGAAAATTAAGATTATTACACAAGCAAGTTGTAGAAATAATTCTACAGTACTATTAGTAACAAACTTTACAATTAAACCAACATCTTGATTTATTCTTTGATTTAGATACACTGTATCTAAATCTCTAAAATAATCTATTGGTAATCTTTTTAAATGTTCTACTATAGAATCTATAATATTAAAAGATAATTGTGACGATAGCTTTATTCCTATCATTTCTCTACTATATATAGAAACTAATTCAATAAATGCTATCAATATAATACCTTTACTATAATTTAAAACCATATCTACAGATTTATTTAGAATCATACTATCTATGAATTTACCTAATATATATGGAATAAAAAAACTTGTAAACTTAATTATTGTAGAAAACATACAAAATAATATTATATATATCTTATAATTTTTTAAATATTTCTTAATAAATTTAAATATATTCATATGCTTTTCTCTTAACTACATTTATATATATATTTAAGTAGATCTTTATAACTAAGTTTATTAAATGAACATTTAGGTATATTTCCATTTTGCAAGCGTTTAAATGCACATGATCCTTGACACATAGGTAAAAACTCGCATTTAGTGCACACATCTGGGTAATCCAATGATAGCCATTGTAGCCATTTTCCATTTAACATTAAAGTTTTTCTAACATTTCCAACACAGTATTCCTTAAACCCTAATGCATTCCAGCAGGTATATATATCACCTTCTGCATCAATAACAAGAGAATTTTTAGTTATAGCGCCACAACTCATTATCTTATTTCCTGAAAAAAGCTTATCGAAACAATGAGTATATCCTAAATTATATAATTTTTCATATACATTTTTTAATAGTTCAGCAAATTCTATCGCATTAAAACATTTCGAATCACTTATCCTACATTCTTCTGTTGATTTTTCTATTGGCCCAAAATAAAATCTAACTTTATCATCTTTACCCCACTTTTTCTCCAAAACAAAAAAGTCAATTAATTTATTAACTTCTTTCTCATTATTTTTATCTACATTAACTCTTATAGATATAGGTATTTTATTTTTTATACTATCTATATTATTTACTATAATATCAAAACTACTTTCTCCATTTTTTAATATTCTTCTTTTATTATGAGTATTTCTTAAACCATCTATAGTAATCTGTGCATGTGTTAATTTACATTCACTTTCTAATATAGTCGCTGTCTTAGAATCTAATAATATTCCATTAGTTACAATAGAAGATTTATATTCAATTTGTTTTTTGTCACAAATTTTTATAAATTCTTTTGATAATTGTCTAATTGTTTCAAGCTCTAATAATGGTTCTCCACCAAACCAAACTACTTCAAAAAACTCAGCATCCTTTATAAATCCTTCTATAAATTTTATAAGTATTTTTTTGGTTTCATCACTCATACCTTTTCTATCTCTTTTATTTTCAAAACAATATGGACAGGCCATATTACAAGCTAAGGTGGGGGCAATAGTTAGATGTCTTTGTCTTGTAGAAGAATACCTAGCAAGCTTCTCTCTTACTTTTAATAATTGAAACTCATCTAAATCCTCTTCAACTATAAAACCTTGCTTTACCATTAATTCAATAAGTTCTTTGTACTCATTATCTAAATTATTAACTTCTACATTCTCAATATCATTATAAAAACTCACATTATTGTTTTGGAGAACACCAAATGCACATGTAAATGTATTAAATAAAAGTATATTTCCATTCTCAAGTTTATCTATGATAATATTATATTTTGATTTTTTATATTTCATATTTTTTCTCCCCTAAAAAAGGATCAAAAAATAACTTTTGATCCTTTTTTGATTATTTCTAATTAATAAACAACGCAAGTAAAGCAAATTTGACAACTATGAGTTCCTCTAGTTACTTCTTTTCCTTCTCTTATAATTTCCATATTTTCACCCCCAAATTTAGAATAACTAAATTATAAAACGTTATTTCTAAATTTTCAATATATTCTAACTTTTGTTTTTAAAAACTATTTACTTCAAATTTCTACAAAAACATATTTAAATATTACTCGGAAATAATCATAATTTATTTGAAAAACAAGTATTCTCCCTACTTGTATACAGAAAATACTTTTCACCTATATTGATATTAAAATTAAACATTTCTATAAAATTTATTATATAAATTTAGTAGATTGTAAAAAACTTAAAATAATCTTTATCAATTCTAAAATCTATATTGTACTGGTTATTTATTGAAACACATATGAATATAACCTTAACTTCATCAATAATATAATTATTTTTTCTTTTAATGTGTTTATTTATTTTTTGAATACTTGTCCATAAACTCCATTAATGCCATACTGTAAAGGTCTTGCATCTTAAATTCGCTATACTCTTCTTTGCAGAATTTAATCCAATTATCATTTATATTTTTATAAACCTTTATTAACCTATTTGTGGGTTCTCCTTTAAATTTACCTTTATCTAATTCAAGTTTTGGAAGTTCTATATCAACAATACTTTTGCTTTTGTTATACTCTTGTATAACCTCTTTTAACTGCTCTTTCATTTCAAGCAATTCTTTTATATTATCTAACATCTCTTCACTTATACTTTTGTTATGCTTTTGTTTTACTTTTGTTATATTTTCATTTTGCAATTGTATATCTTTACTTATACACTCATTATGCTTTTGTATATTTTCTATTTTATTCTCTTCTAAATTATCTATTATACTTTTGTTATGCTTTTGCATAACTTTTGTTATACTTTTATTTTGCTTTTGTATAACTTCTTTATCTATATCTTGTTTTTCATATTGTCTCGAATCAAAATTATACTTAAAATTATTTTTATTACATCTGGTTATAAAGGTACTTTTATTTATATTTAAATTTTTACATAGTTTAGTTACACTTGTTTTTTTATCTCTTTTAAGTTCTCTATTTATGAATTTAACTTGCTCTTCAATGGCTAATTCACTAAATGTTTTCATACTCCTCCCACCTTATACTTATATATAACTTTTGCAAAAGTTTTGTATAAGTTATATATAACTTTTGTATAAGTATAACATTCTATATAAAAAAATTTTTCCCTCTATGCTTAAAACAAAAAGGTAGGATAACTTGAAAAAACAAAATATCCTACCTTTTAACTTATATATGTAACGATCTATTTGGCTAAATTATAATCTTTTATAATAATTACTTTTCAAACTTTTTTATATACTTAGATAAAACCCATCCGTCTCTTTCTTCACCACAACTTTTATCAAAGAAATTTATTTTTACCCATTCTTTTCTTTTATCAATAACTTCTATAACATCTGCAATATTTAATTTATATATAACTCTACCTTTTATTTTATTGGTGTTTCTTACTTGTAATCCTTTTTTATTAACATATCTAAGTCGTTTATAAATTTCTTTATTGTCACTTTTTTCTCTTTGATCTTTTATTTCTACTTTTACCATTTGAATAACTTGTTTAGGTTTTTCATTTATGTGATTATAATACACATTTTTACCTATAAGCATTAAAAAAGTACATATCATAGTAGATAAAACCTGTAGTAAAACATCATTTATAAATTTTTTAATTCCTTTATCCTTAAGAATCTCTTTTTGATTATTATTTATATCCGTTAATAATAAAATTATCTGATTTAACGGATTTTGATCCTTAGTTTTATTGTTTTGTTCCTCTAACTTAGAATTTATTATCTCTTCTATATCTTTTAAATTAATCTTATTATGTGTATCCGTATCATTATAATCAATATCCTGAGACATAGAAACTACTTCGTCTAAATCTTCCTCATTTATTTCTAAATTATCTAAATCAAATTTTGAATTAGATATTATCTGTTCACTAATTTTTTTACTTAACTTTATTCCATCTTCTCCTATGTAATTCTGTATTTTAGGTAAATTAAATTTACTTAGTTTGTCACTTATACTATTAATATTTTCTAAAGTATACGCTAATTGTATAGAAAGTTGTTTTGAGAATATTAGTGATGACATATTAGATAAATTTTTTACTATGCTACTTAAATTATTATATCCACCAATATAATTAGCTATATGAATAAGTTCGCCATCAATACTCTTTGCTGCTATTGCTGTGCTACATAAGTTACTACACTCATTCATTACTGAACCAATCCCATTTAAATTATTAATCATATTAGTTTGTTGAACTATCCTACTTATATTTGGCATATTATTTACTACTTTAGCTATTTGTTGTACATTCCTTGACATCTGATCTAACTTATAATAACTTGTTTTTTTCTTACTCATATTATTTTCCTCTTTTCCCCCTAATTAACTTTAAATAAAATTATAACACTTTTATAAAACAATTTATAAACTTAGAATAGCACTTTAAATAACATGTTAAACTCAAATTAATATAATAAAATTATTAAATTTGTTCTTCACTAGACATAACAATGATTATATCTATCTACATTTTTCACTTAAATTTTACACAAATAGCTAAAATTAACATAGAAATTACACCTAATTTTATAAGCAAATCTATTCTTATATAACTCTTTTGTTTATTACTAAACTTTTTATACTTCTTATTTTCTTTTTTTACTATTAAATCCTTATCCATTTTAAATTCTCTCCTATCTATTTATATTGTTTATTAATAACTATAACCAAGACTACAATAATTAAGCCTTCCCCCTATGATGATTTATTTCTAATAAAATGGTATTATATACTTATATACATTTTATTACTTTAAAGTGTTAAAGTTTTTAAAGGTGGTGTTTTGTTGGAGGAAATTATTCTGAAAGCTAAAACAGGAGATAAAAAATCTATAAACCTAATTATTAAAAAATATAAATTTTATATTTTTAAAAAAGCTAGAACTTATCATATTCCTGAGTACAACTTTGAAGATCTAGTACAACATGGCTATCTTTCTGTTATTAACGCAATACATATGTATAAACCTAATAGTAATTCTTATAATGGATATTTCTTAGCTGCAATAGATTTAAATTTTAAGGCTCTACTAAAAGATGAAATAAAACATTTTAGGGAATTTCAAGATAAAGATATACTAGAGCGAAAAGATTATTACGCCTTTACCTTAGAAGATGAAATTATAGCCTATGATGAGGTGAAAAAATTATATAAAGCTTTGGATAAACTTAATTCCATAGAACGTGAAATATTAGAAAGACATTATATAAATGAAGAGAGCTACAAGGAAATAGCATGTACTCTAGATATTAAATACAATAGAATTATTTATCTAAAAGATAACGCTTTTAAAAAGTTAAAGAATCTTATTTAAATTATTATAAATTTATAAAGCATAACAACCCATTTTACGCTTTATAAAACATCAAGGATAAAATATACTAGCACTTACATAAAAAAGTCTTAAATCCTAAAATAAACACACTCAAAAAATAAAACTTAGATTTTTCTAAAAGAATTCCATAGTTTATCTAAGGCTAGCCTATTTTTACGTATCCGCTCCATGTATTCACGTAACGCTACCTATCACACAAGGTTATAAATAAAATAGTATTCCCCTAGTGTCATAGGTAGCTCCAAGGATAAAATGGACAGGCTTTACATAGAAATAAAGTTTAGAAGAGACACTTTATTTTCTTCGCTATATAAAGCTAGTCCATTTTTATATATCCGCTCTAAAGAGCGTGTCCTAAAGCATAAGGAAACCTTATGCTTTTATATTTTTATAAATGTTTTTTGCGACCTTTTTGAACTTTTTTATTTTTTACAATCTAATATAAATTAATTTTTTGTTTCTTTTCATTTTTCCATTTCTAAAAACCGTCCTTACTCCATGTAAAAAACTAATTTTTCTATTCTTGTCGTATTTGTCATTTATATAATTTATTTTATTTTTATATAATTCCATGGTGATATTACTGTTATTGCTATACCTAATTTAGCACTTTTCTTTAAAGATCTTTTCTCTGCCACGAAACCCCAACACCCCAAAATAGTTCCTTGTATTGCTAAGAAAACTAAAGGCTATAAGTGTCTTTCACTGCTTCAAGCCCCTTGTAGCCTAAGTTTGCTTAAGCCCTTCAAGTCCTTTTTGTGGTACCCGTTGGCGTGGGGTCTTTGGACTTGCCTTTTCAGTATCCCACCCACCCCCACATACTTTCAAGGCAGGTCCAAAGGGCGGCCAGTGGACATGCTCCTAGCTATAGCTCACTACTCCCGCACTCGTAACGGCTATGCTACAAGACAAGTCCATTGGCCTCTAAAACAAGGGTGGACAAGCCTTATCCTCATTATAAATTTGTTTCCGCCTGTTGTGTGGCAAGGAGTTTAGCCACACAAATGCAGTCTCTCACAAATTTACACTGGTCAAAGGCTTGTCCACCCTAGGAATTTTTCTTTTTAAAAACCTTTTGCTTTTTCATATATAAGTGTAGTAGGAATTTTTCTTTTTAAAAACCTTTTGCTTTTTCATATATAAGTGTAGGAGGTGATCTTATGGAAAATGAACTTTTCAAACTTGCTTCATCCCAAGGTATCTGGGCAGCTTTAAGTGTAGGATTAATATTCTATATTCTAAAAGCCCAGGAGCGAAGAGA
The DNA here is from genome assembly GCF_030815255.1 of Hathewaya limosa. Classification (NCBI taxonomy): domain Bacteria; kingdom Bacillati; phylum Bacillota; class Clostridia; order Eubacteriales; family Clostridiaceae; genus Hathewaya; species Hathewaya limosa. The sequence goes on along the minus strand of NZ_JAUSWN010000035.1, from coordinate 1,398 downwards.
TCTAAAGCAAGAAAAAAGAGAAGAAAATTACCAAAACATTATATCTAGTCTAAGTGCCAAACTAGATACCATGCATGAGATAAAAAAAGACGTGAAAGACGTTAAAAATGCAGTAGTAAAGATTTAAAATGGCTTATAAAAAATTAGTTAATAAAACAAGACTTGCATTTAAATTCAAATTAGGCGTAGACCACAAAGGCAATGATATTTTTAAAAATTTTTATATCTATGGTATTAGCGAAAAAGCCCCTGATAATGAAATTACTAAGATTGCAGATTTTATAAATGAAAATTTTTTACCATATCCTAATAACACAAAAATCAAGCTAAAAGTTGATTATATCTATATTAAGGAGAATGAAGAGAATGAGTAAATGCCTAGTTTTAAATTTTAAAAATACCAATGATAAAAAAGTTAATATATATATTCCCCATGTAAAGGCCAATGTATCTAAAGATACAATTATTCATTGTATGGAACTTATATATAACTCTAAAAACCTCTTTGAAGTACCACTTAAAGAATGTTGTGGTGCTTTCTATATTAAAGGAAAAAACAATTATATTAATGCTTTGGAAGATGATTTTCAAGATATTTTTATTTAAAAACCATAATAAATTATTTAATTATGGTTTTTAAAAGAAAAAAATAAAAAGGAGTGAGGAAAATTAATATTATAGAAACCAATTTAAAGTTTAGAAATCTTTCCTATAGGAAGAAAACAAATCTTATAGTGTTGCATCATATGGAACACCCTACATGGACTGTTTATGATGCACATAATTATCATAAAAATACTTTAGGCTGGGCAGGTATTGGTTACCATTTTGTAGTTAATAAGAACGGAAGAATATATCGTGGTAGACCAGAAGGAGCTATCGGAGCTCATGCCTATGGCAACAATAATACAAGCATTGGAATATGTGCCCAAGGTAACTTTATGAAAGAAGTTATGCCAGAGGCTCAAAGAAAAGCAATTATTGATGTATGCAAATACCTACTCGGTAAATATACCGTAGGGTCTGTTAAAGGACATAAAGAAATTAATTCCACTAATTGTCCTGGTGTGCTCTACCCCCTATATAATATTAAGCTAGCCTTAAACAAACCCAGTAATAGTACCACATCTACTAAAACCTATACGGTGAAAAAAGGTGATACTCTATGGGGTATTTCAAGAAGATTTAATACAACAGTACAAAGTTTAAAACTGAAAAATGGACTTGTATCGGACTTAATATACCCTAATCAAGTATTGAAAATATAAATTTAAAAATTTTTTTCAAAAAAACCTTTGAAGTTCATATATACAGTTGAAAGGAGTTGATAAGAATGGCAATAGAAAATGTAGTTATTAAAACTAAATTAAAAATTGAGTACACAGATGGCTATAATGA
>NZ_JAUSWN010000034.1:0-19124 GCF_030815255.1 Hathewaya limosa | reverse complement strand
TTGTCTGTTTCATACTCAACGTGTGAAGTATTGATTGTGATTCCTCTTTCTTTTTCTTCTGGTGCTTTATCGATTTCATCATATTTTGATGCTTCTGCGAATCCCTTTTTAGATAATACCATTGTAATCGCTGCTGTTAATGTAGTCTTACCATGGTCTACGTGTCCTATTGTTCCTATATTTACGTGTGGTTTTTTTCTTTCAAATTTAGCTTTTGCCATTATTTTTTCCTCCTTTATATAAAAAAATACTTTAAGTAATAATTTTTTGTTTAATAAACTCATCCTGGTGTGTTGTATATAAAAAAATAAAAAAAGCTTGGAGCCCAAGACCGGGATTGAACCGGTGACCTCCACCTTACCAAGGTGACGCTCTGCCTACTGAGCTACATGGGCTTATTTCATCACCATTATAACCTTTAAACATTTAGCCATTTTACATTTTTTTAGACACACCAAAATCATTTTATGTAAATGTTAAATTACATCACAACTAATTATTAATTTTACCCTTTTTAAACTATGTTGTCAATATGGAATTTATCTTTTAGATAAACATTTTTCTAGTTTTCTTTTAACCCTTTGAAGTGCATTATCTATTGATTTTGCATGCCTATCTAAATCACAAGCTATTTCTTGATAAGACTTTCCATCTAAGTAGGAATTTAATACCTCTAATTCTAAATCTGATAGTACTTTACTGATTTCTTTTTCTATGGCACTTACTTCTTCCCTACTTATAATTAATTCTTCTGGATTAGTAACTTTTAAACTTGATAGAACATCAATTAACGTTCTATCTGATTCTTCATCGTATATTGGTTTATTTAAAGATACATATGTATTTAGAGGTATATGCTTTTGTCTTGTGGCTGTTTTTATTGCAGTTATTATTTGTCTAGTAACACAAAGTTCTGCGAAGGCTTTAAATGAAGATAATTTATCAGCCTTGAAATCTCTTATAGCCTTATATAAGCCTATCATACCCTCTTGATATATATCTTCTTTGTCTGCCCCTATTAAAAAATAGGATTTAGATTTGCATTTTACGAAAGTTTCATACTTATTAATCAAATAGTCCTGAGCCTCTACATTTCCATTTTTAGCTTCAACAACTATTTCTTCATCTAACATTCCTTGAAATTTTTTATCATCAATAAAATTTTCAGTACAACTAAACCTATTATCCACTTTTATCCCTCCAAGACCAACACACAATTCTTTTATGATTATACACTACTTAATGAAGGGACTTCAACCGTTTCTACGCATTTTGTCTAAGGTATTCAGTATATTCTTGTCAACAAGATCTTCTATCAAATTTCTTCCATCTGCATAATTTGAGTTTATTCTTCTAGTAATTCCATGGTTCATGTTTTGTATCTCGTGAAAAAACTCTAAAGATGACTTTCTAGTGGCTCCTCTTTGAAATACTAATTGCTGTTCTAATGAATCAGATGTCACTACACACACATCAGATTTTCTTCCTATTTTATTAACTGATCTTTCAATAAAACTATCTGCAGTTTCTCCATATTTAGTAAAAACCACTATAAGATCACCAATTCTTTCTTTATTTTCAAGGGCACCTTTTACCATATGAGCATCAAATACCAAAAAAACTTTATATCCTTTAAAAGAAACATAATTTTGAAGAATGTCTATTAATTTTTGTCTTGCACCTTCAAAATTATGTTCTTTAATAGAAGCTAAATTAGGCCAACTATTTATAACATTGTATCCATCTACAAAAACTATTTTCACTTTTAAACTTATTTTTGGCTAAATCTTTGTTTTAGTACTTCATACATAACAATTCCCCCAGCTACGGAAGCATTTAATGAATTTATTTCTCCAACCATAGGAATTTTTACTAAAACATCACACTTTTCTTTAGTGTATTTAGCCATACCTTTTCCTTCACTACCAATAATCAAAGCTACTGCCCCTTTAAAATTAGCCTCATAGCAATAAGATCTTCCATGCATATCTGCCCCATATATCCATAGACCTTGTTCTTTTAATTGATCTATACATGTATTTATATTAGTCACCTTGGCAATATTCATATGTTCCACTGCTCCAACAGAAGTTTTATATACTACTGGTGTAACCCCTACATTTCTTCTTTTTGGAATTATAATACCATGTACTCCGCATACTTCTGCTGTTCTAATAATAGAACCGAAATTATGAGGATCTTCTAGTTCATCTAGTATTATAATAAAAGGATCTTCTCCTTTTTCTTTAGCATATTTAAGAATATCTTCAACAGAGCAATACTCAAAAGGCGTTGTTATAGCTATAACCCCTTGATGTGAATTAGTTTGAGACATTGAATCTAATTTTTTTCTGTCAACTTCTTTTATTACAACCTTCTTATCTCTTGCTATTTTAATTATAGATTTTAATGAACCATTAATTTCACCTTTCATAACAAGTAATGACTCAACACTTTTATCACTTTTCAAAAGTTCCATAATAGCATTTCTACCTTCTACTACATTATCCATACCTTGATTAAAATTAAAATCACAAGTTTCTTTTCTATCTTTAAAATTCTTTTTCTGTTTAAATTCTTCGTGATTTTTAAATCCTTTTTTATCCTTAATATTTCTTTTATCTTTCATATATTTCAACCTCTTAATTTATTAGTCTTCAATTATCAAATTTAATAATTGATTTATACGTTCATTCTCACCTACCATATATAAGTATCCAATCAGAGCCTCAAAGCCTGTAGCTATTCTATAATCACCAATTTCTGCGTGTTTAGGACTTGTATATGATTTACTATTACGTCCTCTTTTAAATATTGCCATCTCTTCTTCATTTAATTCATCTAATAAAACCTTCATATATTCACTTTGAGCCTTAGCTTTAACATACCCTGTAGCCTTAACATGTAATTTATGTACATTCATATTCATATTTTTTTGTATAAGATAATTTCTAATAATGACTTCATAAACAGCATCGCCTATGTAAGCTAAAACTAAAGGATTAATATTTATTGCTTCTTTTTTACTAATTTTTTTGTTTAAAAAATCTATTTCCATATGTAATACTCCTAATATTATAGCATGTTTTTTATACTAGACTTAATTCATACAATAGTTTATTTTGCTCCTTATGTCAAGATATAGTATAGTATGATAGTTGCCTATATACCTTTAAAACTACAAAGAGGATTTTAGATATATACATATTTTCACATTTGATAATTTTTACACTGTATACTTTCTTTATATAAGATTCTTATATAAAAATACATAAAAAAATCCCCTCTATTATGAGGAGATCGATGTAGGTTGTAATTAACTTATATTTAATGGCATTTGATATAAATTAATTTATTAAGATAGTGTTTTTATAAATTAGCTAATGGATATTCTAAAATCACTAGTAATAATTATTATAAAACATTATTTAGAGTATAACTCAACAACTAGCTGTTCATTGGCATCAACAGGGATTTCACTTCTTTCAGGCATTCTACTTAAAGTTCCTGTAAAAGTATTTAAATCTTTCTCTATATATGGTAAATCAAAACCGCAAATTTCTTCAAAGTTAATTTTAAACATATCGTTTTTTCTTGATTTTTCTCTTAGGGTTATTCTATCCCCTACACTTATTGAATAAGAAGGTATATTAACTCTTCTATCATTTACAAGGATATGTCCATGATTAACCATCTGTCTTGCTTGACGAATAGAATTTGCAAATCCAATTCTATATACCATATTATCTAATCTACATTCTAAAGATTTAAGAAGGGCATCACCTGTAATTTCTCTACTTTTCATCGCCTTGTCCACATATCTTTTAAATTGCTTCTCAAGTACTCCGTAATATGCCCTAATTTTTTGTTTTTCTAATAATTGTTTACCAAAGTCTGAAAGTTTTTTGGCTGCTCTACTATTTTCTTTGGTAGCTCTGTTCATAGCTTTTGGATGTCCACACACATTGACACCTAGTCTTCTACACTGTTTAAATCTAGGACCCGTATATCTTGCCATAGTTGGCCTCCTTTATGTTTTTTAATAATTTCCGCCGCGATAATATGTTTATCCTTGCTAACAAATAAAAGTATATCATACAATTTCTCTAATTGAAAATGATTTTCACTATCTTTTTATTTCTTGAGAACCGTTCTCATTAAAATATTTTATAATTTCTTATGTTTATCTAAATAATACTTTAAATATCGAATAAAATTTCTACAAAAAAACTATATGCATGGTATCTAGCATATAGTCATTTTAACTTTTATATTTTTTTCCATCTAATGCCTTGTGGTGTATCTTCTAATGTAATGCCTTTAGCTTTTAAATCATCTCTTATTTTGTCCGCCAAAGCCCAGTTTTTATCTTTTCTGGCCTGTTGTCTCTGCTCAATTAGTGCTTCAACTTCTTCTTCTAGGCTTCCCTTTGTAGATTTTTGAAGAATACCTAAAACTTCTCCTAATTCCCTTATTAGGTCTAAAGCTGATTTAACTAATTCTTTTGAAGAATTTGCATTAACCTTTAAGTTGACTTCCTTTATTAAATCAAAAATTACAGATATAGCATCTGCAGTATTAAAGTCATCATCCATTTTTTCTATGAACTTCTCTTTAAAAGAATTTATTTCTTTTAGAAGTTCTTTTTCTTCTTTCATTAATCCCTCAGTCTTAACTTCATCTAGAAGACTTTCTAAGTTTCCTATAGAATTATACATTCGCTCAACTGATGATTTAGCAGCATCTAATAATTCAACACTATAATTTAACTGACTTCTATAATGTGCTTGAAGCATAAAAAATCTAATTACATCTGCATCAAATTTTTCTATAACATCTCTAACAGTTAAGAAATTATTCAAAGACTTAGACATCTTTTTATTATTTATATTTAAATATGCAGAATGCATCCAATAATTTGCAAATGGCTTTCCTGTTCTAGCTTCACTTTGTGCTACTTCATTTTCATGATGTGGAAATGCAAGATCCATACCTCCACCATGTATATCTATTGTTTCACCTAAGATCTTTTGAGCCATACAAGAACATTCTATATGCCATCCTGGTCTACCTTCTCCCCATGGACATTTCCATGATGGTTCTCCAGGTTTTGCACTTTTCCATATTGCAAAATCCATTGGATCTTTTTTTCTTTCATCAACACTTATTCTAGCCCCTGCCTGTAAATCTTCTAGGTTTTGACCAGATAGCTTTCCATAAGCCGCAAATTTTTTAGTATCAAAATAAACATCACCATCCACTTCATAAGCAAATCCTCTGTTTATTAATTCCTGTACAAATGCAATTATTTCATTCATAAATTCCGTAGCCCTAGGATTTTCACTGGCTCTTTTTATATTTAAATTATCAGCATCTTGATAGTACTCACTTATAAATCTATCGCCTAATTCTTTTACAGTTATATGTTCTTCATTAGCCCTTTTTATCATTTTATCATCTATATCTGTAAAATTCTGTATAAATGTAACTTCATATCCTTTATATTCTAGGTATCTTCTTACAGTATCAAAAATAGTAAAGGTTCTACCATTACCTATATGAAAAAAATCATATACTGTAGGTCCACATACGTACATTTTTACCTTTCCTTCTTCAATAGGTACAAACTCTTCCTTTTTTCTTGTAAGAGTATTAAATATCTTCAAAGTATTCCCTCCTCTATACTATATATTCTACATCTATTTTGAGAATATTGGATTTCCATATTAATTTGATCATTTAATTCTAATTTAGTATATCATAGAAATTACATATAAAAAACCTTTAGAAATATATATTACTTCAAAATATATCAATAAAACTATTAAAGTTCTTTTTCTATTTCTTCTAAAATTCTTTCTCCCAAAATCATATCTTCTGGTGTTGTTATTTTTATATTATTGTAATCTCCATTATATAAAAATACTCTATGATTTAAGCACTCTACAACTGCCGTATCATCTGTTACTACTATCTTATTCCTATGTATATATAAATGAGCCTTTAATATTAGATCATAGTTAAAGGTTTGTGGAGTTTGAACACAAAACAAGTAATCTCTATTTAGTGTTTTTTCTGAAAATCTATTAGATTTCCTAATCTTTATAGTATCTTTAGGTGGCACACCGCAGGATGTCGCACCATAAAGTTTTGCATATTCAATCCCCTTTTCAATAACATAAGAGTTTATAAAGGGTCTTGCTCCATCATGAATACACACTATATCACAGTTTTTATCCTGTAAATATAATAAACCTTTTAATACTGACTCTTGTCTTTCAGTACCACCTTCAATTACATTTTCAATCTTTTTAAATTTATATTTTTTAACTATATTAGTCTTACAATATTCTATTTCTTCCTTACTTGCTATTAATACTATATGATCAATTTCCTTACAATTTGAAATTTGCCTTAATGTATAATATAAAATAGGTTTATTTTTAATAGTTAGAAATTGTTTATTCATATCAGCTTTCATTCTTTTACCTTTACCTGCAGCTAAAACAATAGCATAATTACTCATGTTAAACCCCTTCTATACTACTTTTTCTCTTGGCAAAAATCATTCTACCTGCAGCAGTTTGAAGCACAGATGTAACCTGAACATCCATTACTTCACCTAGATGTCTTTTAGCTCCTTCTACAACTATCATAGTTCCATCATCTAAATATCCAATTCCTTGGCCTGATTCTTTACCCTCTTTAACAACCTGAATTGTCATTTCCTCTCCTGGTAAAACAATCGGTTTAATTGCATTAGCAAGTTCATTTATATTTAAAACTTCAACTCCTTGAAATTGAGCAACCTTATTTAAATTAAAATCGTTAGTTATTACCTTACCATTGAGGTGTTGAGCTAACTTTAATAATTTACTGTCCACTTCACTTATTTCTTTAAAATCTACCTCACTTATTTCAACAGGGATTTTAAGTTCACTTTGAATTTTATTTAAAATATCTAATCCTCTTCTACCTCTAGTTCTTTTTAGGTCATCTGAGGAATCAGCAATATGTCTTAATTCTTCTAAAACAAAATTAGGTATTATCAAAGTACCTTCTATAAATCCTGTTTGGCAAATATCTAAAATTCTTCCATCTATAATTACGGAAGTATCTAATACTTTAGGGGTAGCCTTTCCTTTATTCTTTTTATCTTTTATATTTCCACCTGTTCTTTTTAAATTGGAAAAGAATCCATATAAGTCGTCTTTTTTTCTGATTCCAATGTCTGTACAAACAACAACTACTATAACGGTTATAATTATTGTAAGTATAGTACCTAAAATAGAATTTTTATTAAATTGATTTAGGAATAATGCAGAGATAATTAATCCTATAATAGCTCCTATTGTTCCAAATAATAATTCTCCTACCGGTCTCTTTTGTAACGACTTCTCTACGTGCTCCATTCCAGTAATAACGTATTTTACCAAAACAGGAGAAATCATAAATACTAATAGTGCAAATAATAAAGTTATTATAATAACAAAAATAAGTTTATAAATTGAATTATTAGCTATAAGTGCTAAACTTTTTATTTTATTAACAATATTTAAAGTCAAAAATCCACTTGCAAGAAGATACCCTATAGTACCTCCTATTAAAGTAAATAAAACTCTTAAAATTTTCTTTAGCAACTTATATCACCTCCCTTTTAGATTATTAACATATTTTTCTTTTAATATGCTTTATTTTAATATATATTAATACTAGCATTATTGCAATAAAAACTATTCTTCCTAATAACTTATTAAGGCATATTTAATACTATATTAATTATACCTTAATATTTGTCATTTAATTTCTTTAAATTTACTTTTTTTGTATTTCTTTTATATATACATATATTTCTATTTTAACCCCCTATAAAAAAAATAGAATTTAATTTATTATATAGGCAAGAGTTAAGTATTATTATTTTTAAATAACTATATTAAATATATAGGGGAGCTGATTTTATTGAAAGATATCATTTTTGATGATTTTCAAAATTCTGTGAATGAGTGTCTCATAAGGCATAGAAGTATTTTAGATATATTAACAAAATTACAAGAATCAGAAGCTAGAATTAATAGGTCTGTATGTAAGTCTGTAACTTCTTGTGGATGTTTAAAAATAGATGCAACTAAACAACTTGAAAAAGATCCTAAGCAAGATGTAAATTTAGATACATTAAAGGACCTTGTAAGTTCTCACCTTGAAGGTAAACCTTGCAAGCAATGTCAAGATATTATAGAATCTGAAATAGGTAATCATTTATTTTACTTAACATGCCTATGCAACTTATTAGATATAAATGTTTATGATATTTTATTACATGAAAATAATAAGCTATTAACTCTTGGAAAATATACATTAAGATAATATATATTAAATATTCCCCACCTCATTTAATATGAAGATGGGGAATATTCATATATTAAAATATTTACGTGTAACACTTATTTATCTAATAAGAACTGTTCTCTTAGTCTTTTTAATCCATTTTTAATTGCATTAGCTCTTGCTTCGCCAATTCCTTCAACATTATCTAATTGCTCATAAGAAGCTTCCATAACTCTTTGAAGTTCATGAAAATGTTTAACTACATTTTCAATAACACTTGATGGAAGTCTAGGAACTTTATTCAGCATTCTATACCCTCTTGGAGAAATTAAAGTATCCACTAACGGTACACCATTATATCCTAGGGTTTTACTTATATAATCTAGATTAATTAAATCTTCTGAAGAAAACTTCTGTAGATCTTCATATATACTATTGAAATCTAAATCTTTTTCACAATAATCTCTAATTAAAAGTATTCCTTCTTCTTCTACATCCTTTACAAGCTCATTAAGCTGCATTGAAATAAGTCTACCTTCATTTCCAAGCTCACAAATATATCTTTGCATCTCTTCAACAATTCTCATAACCATTTCTGTTCTCTGAATTGCTGTTACTACATCAAATAATGTAACTAAATCTTGAAACTCTAAAAGATTTAGATTAATCATTATTCTATCCAAAACTGATACATACTTTTCCAGAGTTTGAATTGCTTGATTGGCTTTAGCTAAAATAACACTACTATCCCTTAGTATATATTTTAGATCACCTTTATACACGGTTATAATATTTCTTCTTTGAGAAATTGCAACTAAAATACATCCTGTTTGTTTAGCCATTCTATTAGCTGTTCTATGCCTAGTTCCTGTTTCACAAGTTTGAAGTGATGCATCAGGCATAAGTTGCGTATTAGCATATAAAATTCTTTTTAAATCCGAACTTATAACAATAGCCCCATCCATTTTAGCAAGTTCATAGACATATGCTGGTGAATAATCTGCATTTATATTAAATCCACCATCAACAGTCTTTAAAACATTCTCACTATCACCTATAACAATTAACCCACCTGTTTTTGCGCGTAAAATATTTTCTAATCCTTCCCTAAGCTGAGTTCCTGGGGCCATTAATTTTAATATATCCATTAATTCCTTATCTTTTTTTAATCTCACAATAATTCACCCTTTATTAAAAAACTTTACTAATACATTTTTTTAAAGAACTTACATACTCAATATTAATATTATTAATATTATCACTTATGGTAATATTACTTTTTTCTGGAATTATAAAATTAGTAAACCCTAACTTTCTACCTTCGTTAACTAATTTTTCTATATAAGCAACAGATCGAATCTCCCCTGTTAATCCTACTTCTCCAACTATAAGTACCTTGTCCAAAGCTATTGGTTTATTCTTTACACTTGATATAAGAGCTATAGCAATACCTAAATCACCATAAGTTCCCTCTAGATTTAACCCACCAACTACATTTACATAAACATCTGAATTATAAAAGGGAATCTTTAATTTTTTTTCTAGTACGGCTAATATCAAACTTAACCTTCCTGTATCAACACCAACTGCTGTTCTTCTAGGCATCACTGCTTTTGTTTCACTAACTAGTGCCTGTATTTCTACCAAAACAGGTCTACTTCCTTCTATTATCCCTATTACTGTGGAACCTTCCTTCTGATAACTAGTATCCTCTAAAAAAGCCTTTGAAGGATTAATTATTTCTATAAGCCCTTCTCCTCTCATTTCAAAAACACCTATCTCACTAGTCGTTCCAAAACGATTTTTTATAGTTCTAAGAATCCTATATTCTTGAGTTCTTTCTCCTTCAAAATGAAGTACCGTATCTACCATATGTTCCAATACTCTTGGTCCCGCTAGTTCTCCTTGCTTTGTAACATGTGCCACGATGAACAATGGAATTCCCATACTTTTTCCTATACGCATAAGGTTGTTGGAGCATTCTCTAACTTGTGACACACTTCCTGGTGCTGAACTAAGAGTATCTTTAAATAAGGTTTGTATAGAGTCAATTATAACAAAAATGGGCTTTAGATTTTCTATATGAATTTCTACATCATCTATATTAGTTTCCGATAAAACAAATAGATTTTCATTAATTATACCTAATCTATCTGCTCTCATTTTTATTTGTTCCTCTGATTCTTCTCCTGATATATATAGTACCTTGCCATATTCTTTAGCTATATTTCCAGCTGTTTGCAATAATAATGTAGACTTGCCTATTCCAGGATCACCAGAAATAAGTGTTAATGACCCTTTCACTAGTCCCCCACCTAAAACCCTATTTAACTCTTTTATATTTGTATTATATCTTTCATATTCTCCAGACTTTATATTAACAATACTCTTTGGCTTGTTATTAATTTCTTTAATTGTTTTTGTTTTTCCACTATCCTTTTTTTGAACAGTTTCTTCAACTATAGTATTCCACCTATTACATTGTGGACATTTCCCAAACCATTTTAAAGTCTCATATCCACATTCTTGACACACAAAAACTGTTTTCAATTTTGCCATATCAAAGTTCTCCTAAATAACTTTTTAAGACTAAAATAAATTATATACTTTATATGTAACAATTTCTATAACTTTTTAATATATTAATCAAATTTATCCTCCATCTAAAATAAAAGATGGAGGACTCTTATTAAGTAAATAGTATCATATTAATCATCAATTTTCAAAACTTCTTCCATAGTTTTATCCACTAATTTGATATTATTAAACACTAATTTTTCATTCTCAATAGATACTAAAACTTCATTTCCTCTTTTTACATTTCCTAATAAAATTTCTTCTGAAAGTTTGTCTTCTACTATTTTAGTAATAATCCTTCTAAGTGGTCTTGCTCCGTATTGTAAATCTAATCCCTCTTTAACTAAATAAGTTTTAACATCTTCATTAAATTGAAGATAAATTTCTTTTTCAATAAGTCTGTTAACAACATCATTTAACATTAGTTTTATTATTTCTTCTAAATCATTTTCTTCCAAATGTTTAAATACTATAATATCATCTATTCTATTTAAAAACTCAGGTCTAAAATTTTTCTTTAAAGCCTGTATCATATTTTCTTTCATTTTTTCATATTCTGATTGTTGTTTTAATTCATTTGAAGAAAAACCTAAACTATTTTGTTTTTTAATTATAGATGCTCCTACATTAGATGTCATAATAATAATAGTATTTTTAAAATCTATTACCCTTCCCTTTCCATCTGTTAATCTACCATCTTCCAGGATTTGCAATAAGATATTTAAAACCTCTGGATTAGCTTTTTCTACTTCATCAAACAATACTACCGAATAAGGCTTTGTTCTTACTTTCTCTGTTAACTGCCCACCTTCTTCAAACCCTATATATCCCGGAGGTGATCCTATTAATCTAGAAACTGTATGTTTCTCCATATATTCAGTCATATCTATTCTTATAATGCTATTTTCATCTCCAAATATAGCTCCAGCCAATGCCTTCGATAATTCAGTTTTTCCAACTCCTGTTGGTCCTAAAAATATAAATGATCCAATAGGTCTTTTAGGATCCTTCAATCCTACTCTCGCTCTTCTAACTGCCCTTGAAATAGCATTTACCGCTTCTTCTTGACCTACAACCCTTTTATGCAATATTTGTTCTAGATTTAATAACTTTTCAGCTTCTTGCTCTGTAAGTTTTTCTATTGGAATCTGCGTCCAACTAGAAACTACATTTGCTATATGTTTCTCTTCTACTATAATATTCTTACTTTCCTTCTGATTATTCCAATTAATTGTAGTATCTTCTAATCTATTCTTTATTTCATTTTCTTTATCTCTAAAATGGGCTGCTTTTTCAAAATCTTGAACAGCTATAGCATCTAATTTTTCCTTATTTATGTTTTGCAATCTTTCCTCCAATATTTTAACACTTGGAGGTGTCACTAAACTTTGAATTCTAACTTTTGCTCCAGCCTCATCAATTAAATCTATAGCTTTATCTGGGAAAAATCTATCTGTTATATATCTATCGGCCAATGTTACTGCAGCCTCTAATGCTCCGTCTGTAATCTTAGCTCTATGATGTGCTTCATATTTATCTCTTAATCCCTTTAATATTAGAAGAGTTTCTTCTTTACTTGGTTCTCCTACCATAATAGGTTGAAATCTTCTTTCTAAAGCACTATCTTTTTCTATATGCCTTCTATACTCATCAATAGTTGTTGCACCAATACATTGAATCTTGCCTCTTGCCAATGCAGGTTTTAAAATATTAGAGGCATCTATAGCCCCTTCAGCACCTCCAGCACCTATTATTGTATGCATCTCATCTATAAATAAAATAACATCTCCTGACTTCTCTATTTCATCCATAACCTTTTTTAATCTTTCTTCAAATTCTCCTCTATACTTAGATCCTGCAATCATAGATGATAAATCCAATGTAACTACTCTTTTATTAACTAATATCTCTGGAATATTACCTTCTGCAATTTTTTGAGCCAATCCTTCTATTATAGCAGTTTTTCCTACACCTGGTTCACCGATAAGACACGGATTATTTTTTATTCTTCTACACAATATTTCTAAAACTCTTTGAGTTTCATTTTCCCTTCCTATAACTGGGTCTATTTTACCCTCTGATGCTAATATTGTTAATTCTCTTCCATACTTATCTAGCGTTGGAGTTTTCATGGATGATTTTTTCTTATTGTTTGTTGTAACCGTAGTTTTGTATCCTTGAAGAGTATCTACTAGATTTTTCCTTAATTTTTCTATATCTGCACCTAAATTCAATAATATATTATATGCAACACCTTCACCTTCTCTAATTAAAGAAACCAATATATGTTCTGGTGCCACATAAGTATGTCTTAAATTTGATGCTTCCACTAAACTCATCTCTAGTAACCTTTTTGTTCTAGGTGTTAATGGTACCTGCGAAGTTAAGAATTCTAAATCTCCTTCTCCTTCAAATTGTAAAATTGAGTTTTTAATTTTATCCGTATTAATTCCCATATCATTCAATATACTTTTAGCTATTCCTGAATCCTCTTTTACTATACCTAATAGAACATGCTCTGTTCCTACATAACCATGTCTTAATTCCTGTGCTGATTCCTGTGCATAAATAAGAACCTTTTGGGCTCTTTCTGTAAATCTACTAAACATCATCCCATTTTTTCCCTCCTAAACATTTAATATTAAATTAATGAAAATAATAGAATCAATTTTATTTCATATTATATCCAAACCTATGTATATTAATCCTAATATACATATTTTAATAAAAAAACTACTTGAGAGATTAAAATTTTTCTTTACAAATTGGAAACAAATCAAATATTAATTTATTTATATGTAAAATAATAAACACACTATAATATTATAGTGTGTTTATCATTTGAGCTAGTTAGCAAAAGACACTTTGATTTATGTACTTTCTGTCTTTGTATAAAAATGAAATAGCTTTATCATAGTCTAACATATTTATTTCGATACAACTAGGAGTATTACATCTTATTGTAACCCCATTTATATCTTTAAGTTGCACATCTATTTGACTCTCTTCTTTATAATATGTAAAACTTTTCATTTCTTTTAATAAATCTTCTAAACAGCTTTTGCTTTTTATCATAGCTTTTCCCCCTAACATCTACTTAATTTGTTTCTTTAAATTAAGTTGTTTTTTGTATTTGCATTTTATTCCATATATTACTATTCTATGTAATATTGTGTTTTCCTCTTACTTTACTATTATCTTTTTGCAAAAATTGTAAATTTTAGAGAGAATGTCAACTTATTGAATTTTATTCCTAAAGGTCATAATTATTATTTCCTTTAAACTGTGCATTATATAGTTTAGCATAAATTCCTTTATGTTTCATTAGTTTTTCGTGATTTCCTTCCTCCTCTATGCCTTTTTTAGTTAAAACTAATATATTATCGGCATTTTTCACCGTTGATAATCTATGAGCTACAATTAAGGTAGTCCTTCCATTGGATAATTGTTCCAAAGAGCTTTGGATTGCAATTTCCGTTTCATTATCTAAAGCAGATGTAGCTTCATCTAAAATTAATATAGGCGGATTTTTTAGAAATACTCTTGCAATAGCTATCCTTTGTTTTTGTCCTCCTGATAATTTCAATCCTTTTTCTCCTACATTAGTTTCATACCCATCTTTCAAAGATATTATATATTCATGAATATTAGCATTTTTAGCAGCCTGTATCACCTGATCTTCTTTAGCCTCCGGATTTCCATATAAAATATTTTCTTTAATCGTACCTGTAAATAAAAATACTTCTTGTTGAACTATGCCTATATTTTTTCGTAAAGAGTTTAATTTAATGTCTCTTATATCCACTCCATCAAGTAAAATCTTCCCCTTTTCCACTTCATAAAATCTAGGTATTAAGTGACAAATTGTTGTTTTTCCTCCTCCTGAAGTACCAACTAATGCTAAACATTTTCCTCTAGGTACACCAATACTTAGATTGTCCAGTATAGTAGTATCATCATATGAAAAAGATACATTTTTAAATTGAATATTTCCCTCTACATTTTCTAATGTTATTGCATCTTCTTTGTCTACTATATTAGGTTTCACATTCATAATTTCATCGAATCTTCTAAATCCCGCCATACCTGATTGATATTGCTCTATAAAATTTGCTAGTCTTCTTATAGGTTGCATAAAGAAGTTTATATATAATAAATAAGCTACTATATCTGGCATAGATACCTTTCCTCTAATATAAAAATAACCTCCAGCCCCTATTGTTATTACTTGTAACAAATCAATTATTAACTTTATTCCTGAAAAAAACTCAGCCATGTACTTATAAGCATAAGATCTAACTTCTTTAAACTCTTTATTATATTTATCAAATTTCTCTATTTCATATTTCTCATTAGTAAAAGATTTAGAAACTCTAATTCCTGAAATACTATTTTCAAGCCTTGAATTAACATCAGCAACTTTTTTTCTTACCTCACCAAATACTTCTCCTAATTTTTTTCTTTTAACCAAAGTAAACCAGATTAAAAATGGAATAAATGAAAATATAATTAATGTTAGTTGAACATTTATGGTACATAAAGAAATAAATGAACCTATAATCATAACTATAGAAATAAATAAATCTTCGGGGCCATGATGGGCAAGTTCTGAAACTTCCATTAAGTCATTTATTATTCTAGACATAATATGTCCAGTTTTATTTTCATCAAAGAAACTAAATGATAATGTCTGTAAATGATAAAATATATCTTTTCTCATATCATATTGCATTCTTACTCCAATAACATGTCCCCAATATTGCATAAAATAACTACACATATATTGAACTAGATATATTACTATTAAAATTATTACAAAAATATATAATTGCCTTGTATTTTTATTAGGTAAGGTATTATTTAATATTTCTCTCGTAACCATTGGGAAAACTAAATCTAAAGATGCCATAAGAAAAGCACAAATTAAATCAAAAATAAATAATCTTCTATGCGGTTTATAATATGATATAAATCTTTTAATCATCGCCCTCCCCCTCCTTATCTTTGTTATTTGTCTAAATTTTCAAAATTTAAATACTTAATTAGTTTAATATAGTAAATCTTAATTGTCAAACTCTAATAATTAACTTTATATACTACTTTTTGTTATAATATTTTTATACTATACTAATACTAAACAAATTAAGGTGGTGTTACTATGGATAAAACTATAATGATTGTTGAAGATGAAATAAGAATGAGAAAACTTTTAAAAGATTATTTCAAAAAGGAAGGTTTTAATACTATGGAAGCAGAAAATGGTGAAATTGCATTAAATATGTTTAATGTTAATAAACCTGATCTTATCATATTAGATATAATGATGCCCAAATTAGATGGTTTTTCAGTATGTAAATATATACGAAAAAATTCTAGCATACCCATCATTTTCTTAACAGCAAAATCGGAAGATGAAGATAAAATATTAGGTTTTGAATTAGGTGCGGATGAATATGTAACTAAACCTTTTAGTCCTAAGGTTCTAGTAGCTAGATGTAAAACTCTTTTGAAACGTGTTGATGGATCTTTAGGTGCAAATAAAGATTCTATTAATATTTGCGGAATTCATATAAACCTTTTGTCTAGAGATGTAACTATTAATAATAAACCTATCAATTTGTCACCAAAAGAGTATAATCTTTTAATATATTTTATTAATAATAAAGGTATAGTACTTACACGAGATTCCTTATTGGATAATATTTGGGGAATTGATTATACTGGAGATTATAGAACTGTAGACACTCATATTAAAAGACTTCGTGAGAAATTAGAAAATAAATCACACCTAATTTCTACAGTAAGAGGAATGGGGTATAAGTTTGAAGTTCCAAATGAATAGAAAAAGCATAACTTTTAAGCTTTTCATAGTAACCGCTGTTCTATTACTTGCTCTAGTTACTTTATTTATGTTTACTGAAAGTCTTTTTTTTGAAAAATTCTATTATAAACAGAAAACCAAAAATTTAACTCAAAGCGTTGAAAAATTAAAACAAACATATATATCTGATCAAACTCCAAATAAGGATTTATATGAATATGCTTATAAATTTGAGGATGAAAATAATGCACAAATTGCTTTTCTGAATAAAAGTGGAGTTATAAAATATATTAAACAACCCATTAAGCATAATTACGAAGTAGATAGTAAAGATGTTATTATAATGGCTATTAAAAACTGGGTTTCTTATGAAAAAAGTTACTTTGATGTAATTTTATCAAAAAAAACAGTTCATTTTAATTTCAAAAATCCGATTTTAAATACTAATAACTTAGTAGTAGTATCACCTATAGTAGTTGACGATGAAATTACAGATATTTTGTTTGTAATCTCTACATTACAGCCTATCGGTGAAGCATCTTCAGTAATAAAGATTTACTATTTATATGCTTATTTAATAGTTATCATTATAATAGCTGTTTTATCTTTATTTTACTCTAAAATAATTTCAAAACCACTAATAGAAGTAAATAAAATAGCTACTAAAATGGCATCTCTAGATTTTTCTGAAAAATGTGCTATAAAATCTGATGATGAAATAGGTACTTTATCTAATAACCTAAACTTTTTATCTAATACCCTAGATAGTACTTTAAAAAAATTAAATAAAGCCAATGAAGAATTAAAAGCAGATATAGAAAAAGAACGTGCTTTAGAAAAATTAAGAAAAGAATTTATAGCAGGTGTTTCTCATGAATTAAAAACACCTATTAGTTTAATTGAAGGTTATAGTGAGGGTCTAAAAGATGGAATAGTTGATGAAGTTGACAAGGAATTTTATTTAGATGTAATTATAGATGAAACAAAGAAAATGAATACCTTAGTTATGAATATGCTAGAACTTTCCAAATTGGAATCAGGTACGTTTTCTTTAAATATTAAACCATTCTTATTATTTGATCTTATAGATAAGATATATAAAAAATATAAAAATACTGAAAGTAATAGAATATTTTATTTACAATTTAATATACAAAAAGAAACTATTGTGTTAGGTGATATTTTTAAAATAGAAAGTGTCCTAGAAAACATAATAAATAATGCAATAAAATATTCAGATGAAAATACAACTATTTTTATTACCATACAAAATCATAATTCTCTAAAAAATAAAGTAATCATAGACGTAGAAAATCAAGGGGATCAAATACCCCAAAAAGAATTAGATTTTATATGGGAAAAATTTTATAGGGTAGATAAATCAAGAAATAAATACCTTGGTGGTACTGGACTTGGATTGTCAATAGTCAAAAATATCCTCATACTACATGAAAGTGACTTTGATTTAAAAAATACTAAAACTGGAGTTAAATTTTTCTTTACTCTTAACAAACAACTATAATTATTATAAAACTTCCCTAATAATATCTTAGGGGAGTTTTAACTTTGTAGTTTACGTATCCTTATATCACTTCTTTCATTTATTGTTTCTTGTACATAAGTACTTTTTCCCCATGGGAAATAAAAACTAGGATAATTATCCACAAAGTCATCTAATGGCATACCTTTTTCTTCTATATTATGAATAAAAGTATCTGATCCATAAGCTTGATTTATTTTAGATATATTATAATAACTAGATTTATCTTTCTTTAATCGCTTGGATGTAGTATTTTCCATTATTCTCTCCTCCTTTAGATTGAATATGAAAATCTGCATTTTCTAGCATACTACATATAACTCCACTTTCTTTATTTTGTTGATTATCTATAGATATTCTTATTTTATCATTGTTGCCTACAACTTTCATATAATCATCTATTATACTATAATCACTTAAATCTATTTTTCCTGAAATATCTAGAGAATATTGTGACATACTTTTATCCGTTAGTTATTACTACTATTTAACGGATTTCACCAACCTTTCTATTTAAACTTAAATTTTTTCTTATTAGTAGTTTTATTTTGTATCTCTGGTACAGGTTCTACATCATTTTTAGGACTTGATTTATATCTTTTCTTTTCCCATGAAGCCTGTTGATCTTTTTTAGCCATAACTAAACACCTCCATAAATTTTATGTGATTATTATTTGTTTTTTTTTTAAGAAATATTCTAGGTTTTGTTAGGATTATAAGTAATTTTTTACCTTAAATAAATAATAAAAAAACCTAGTTAAGTTAAAATGTATCCTATGAAGTAGACAATTTAAAAAAAGTCTATTTCATAGGATTTTTTTATGTATAATAGAATAAAAGAATTTTTTAAACGTGAGG
>NZ_JAUSWN010000033.1:0-24802 GCF_030815255.1 Hathewaya limosa | reverse complement strand
TTTTACTATAAATCTTTCACTCTTTCGAGTGGGAGATTTATTTTTTACGCAAAAAGCTGTCGCACTATTTTTTAGTGCGACAGCCCCTTTTTGTTAAAACATTATATAATTTTTTATATTGCTCTAGTATGATATTTTAGCCATTCTCTTTCGTCTTCATTTAAATATGCTGATAGCTTGTCATATACTTGTTTATGATAAGTATTTAACCATGCCTTTTCATCAGGAGTTAACATTTCAACTACAATTCCTCTTAAATCTATTGGACAAAAAGTAATAGTCTCAAATTTCATAAATTGTCCTGATTCAGTTTTTTCATCTTTTTGTACAACTAAAATATTCTCTGTTCTTATACCATGTTTTCCTTCTTTATAAACTCCTGGTTCATTAGTAACATCCATACCATCTTCTAAAACAGTAGAAACATAATTTACTCTTATAGCATGAGGTCCTTCATGAACATTTAAGAAGAATCCCACTCCGTGACCAGTACCACATTTATAATCTATACCATACTCCCATAGTGGTCTTCTAGCAAGAATATCTACATTAGTACCTGTGCAACCATATAAGAATTTACCTAAGCTTAAGTTAATAACTCCTTTAGCAACTAATGTAAAATCTCTTTTTTCTTCTTTAGTTAAAGATCCTAAAACAATAGTTCTTGTTATATCTGTAGTTCCTTCTAAGTATTGTCCACCTGAATCTACAAGTAACATTCCCTCTTTTTTAAGCTCTGCATCTGTTTCCTCTGTTGCTTTATAATGCATCATTGCCGCATGTTCTTTATAACCTGCTATAGTGTCAAAACTTATTCCTTTAAAGTTTTCTTGTTTACTTCTAAATCCTTCTAATTTGTCTGAAGCTGAAATTTCTGTAATCTTTTCTTTTCCAATATTAGTATCTAACCAATATAAGAATTTAACCATAGCAACACCATCTTTAATATGTGCTTTTCTCATATTATTAAGTTCAACTTCATTTTTTATAGCTTTCATTTTAGTTGTAACATTTTGTTTTTCAACTGTATTAATTGTAGAATTTATTGAATTTACTATCCACATGTTAGTTTTAACAGGGTCATACATAACTACATTAGTCGTATCTAATTTCTTTAAATAATTCTCTATTTCATTATATTCCTTAACTTGAACATTATCTTTCTCTAATTCTTTTCTAATTTCGTCTGTTACTTTTTTAGAATCTACAAATAAAATAGCTTCATTTTCTGAAACAATGGCATAAGAAATAATAACTGGATTACACGGAACATCATTTCCTCTAATATTAAATAACCATGCTATATCATCAAGAGAGGATAGTATAAAATGAGTTGCCTCATCTTTCTTCATTTCTTCTCTTACTTCATTTATTTTTTGAACCCTACTTTTACCTGCATATTTAACATCAAGAGAATAAAACGAATCCATAGGTATTTCTGGTCTGTCTTCCCATATCATATCAACTAAATCCCATTGAAGATCATACTTCATGTTTTTCTTACATAAAGTTTTTTCTAACATATTTTTAAAATACTTAGAAATTACTTTTCCATCAAATCCAACTGTACTTCCTTCTTTTAATACATCTTTTAACCATTCATTAATTGTTGGAACTGAAGGTTGTCCCATTTTAAATAATCTTATTCCTGAACCTTCCAATTGCTTTTCAGCTTGAATAAAATATCTTCCATCAGTCCAAAGTCCTGCATCATCTAAAGTTATTACTGCTGTTCCTGCTGAACCTGTAAAACCTGATATCCATTTTCTACTTTCCCAATGAGGTGCTACATATTCACTTTGGTGAGCATCAGCACTTGGAATTATATATGCATCTATACCCTTTTCTTTCATAAGTTCTCTTAATTTTTTAACTCTTTCCTTAACTTCCATAATATCTTCTGATATATACCAACTTGTACATTTTTATATAATATAAAATTAAAATATTAGTATATATACAGAAATCACACCTGCCTTTCTTTTTTAAAATAATCTTACTCTAAAGCAAGTTAATTTTTAAAAGATAAACCCTAAATTTATAGGACTTATCTTCCAAAAACGTTACCTTAAAACATATTATATATCATTCTGAAACTTTTTTGAATATTTAATCAAAATTTATTTACTAACATTTAAGTTATAAACCTCTTTTTGTAACATATCCCTTACACATATAAGAAATAAAAAAGCTCTATATGTAAATCTTCATTATATGCATTAGTTATATCCTCTGTTTTCTCCATATATTCTTGTATTACATCTTTATCTTTTAATATATTAATATCTCATTTATAATATTCCACTAAAAAATATATATCCAATTGTCCAATTTTCAAACTTTTCATCTTCTTATTTTTCAAATTTTATAATTCTATAATAGAACTCAATTAAATTTAGCATTTACTATAAAAAAATATTTATAATACTTTAAATAAAACTCAATTATATCTTTAGTAATGTAAATTTTATCCGAAATTTAATTAAAAGTATGTATTTAAATAGTTTCTTGTAACTATATTAAGGAGGTATTTTTATGAAAGGAACTGTAGTATCTACCTGGATTAGTACTTGTAAATCCCTTTATGGTGAAGATACTGTAACTAAGTCAATGACTAAAGTTGGGTGGTCTTCTGATAAGATATTTACGCCTTTAGAAAGCGTTGATGATACAAAAGTAAAAGACTTGATTAAATTTATAGCAGATTCTAAAAGCATAACTACGAAAGAGCTTTGGCTAAAAATAGGAACTAATAATATTAGACAATTCTCTCAATCTTATTCAATATTTTTCAAAGGACAAAATTTGTACTCTTTTCTTAAAAATATGTACGATGTACATATACAAATAGTTAAAAAACTACCTGGAGCTAAACCTCCTATTTTAAGGTTAGAACCTATATCTTGTAATGAAGCTATATTAACATATACTTCTAAGCGTAGAATGTTTGAATACTTTATGGGTTTAATTTATGGTAGTGCAGAACATTTTAAGGAAAAAATTGATATTGAAGAATTAGGAATAGAAGATGATACTTGCAAAATTAAAATTACTTTTGAAAAAGATATATTTTTTGAAAAGCAATTTACTTTAAATAAACTTTTATCTTTTGGTTTTGTAAAAGATATATCTTTAAAAACTACTATAATTACATTTTTAATTAGTTTTATTTCATCTTTTATTATTATGGGAACATCTAATATATTTAAAAACATAACTATATCAATTATTCCAGCTATAACAACATTAATTATAAACAAACTTTTATTAAATCCTTATAATGCCTTTGAAGAAGAATTAAATAAACTTATTGAAGGTAAATCAGTAGAAGATGGAAGAATAATAACTAAGGACAAAAGCGAAGATTTGTTTAATAAATTGAAGGAATTCGAAAAAACTTTAGGTTCAAGTTTCATTGGTTTTAAGGCTCTCAATGATGATATGAATACTTTTACACATAAATTAAATATAGCTGCTGAAAATATGAGATGTACTTCTGATGATATTTCTGGTGTTATAGAAGAACTTGCCAGTGGTGCAATGATACAATCTGAAAATACCCAAAATGCATCTGAAACCTTAAATAATAACATAGAAAAATTAAAAGAAATTGTAGAAAGAGAAAACTATAATAAAAACTATCTTCAAAACTCTGTAGAAAAGATTAATACTAGTTTTTCTAATATCGATACGGCCAACTCAACTATAAGTAATACTTTAGATAATTTCCAAGAAGTTAGACAAAGTAGTGAAAAACTTTTAAATGATGCTAAAAATATTATGGATATAGTTTCTATGGTATCTCAAATTTCTAGTCAAACTAATCTTCTAGCATTAAATGCCTCTATTGAAGCTGCTAGAGCTGGTGAGGCTGGTAAAGGTTTTTCTGTAGTAGCTCAGGAGGTAAGAAAATTATCTGAAGAAACAGATAGTGCTGTAGATAAGATAAATATTAATCTTTCAGGATTCCAAGATTCTATTCAAGTATTAGTAAGTAAAATAGAATCTCAATTTAATGAGTTAAATAATGTAAGAAAACACTTGGATGATTCAAGAAATTCAAGTTTTGAAGCTACTAGCAATATAGATAATGTATCCTCATCTATTATTGATACTATTCAAGACTTAAATTCCCAAACTTCTGAAATCATAGGTGCATCTACTAATATAGAAGCCTTGGCAGAAATCTCAGAAAAGAATTCAGCTTCTTCTCAAGAAGTAAGTGCTAATGTAATAAACTATACTAATGAACTTAAGAATTTATTAGAAAATATTAAGGAATTTAAAGCTCTAACCGAAGAATTTGGTAAAGATTTAAATAAATTTAAATTCTAAATTTCAAATAAGAATAAAAATAATTGACCTATATAAAATGACATTTTTGAATAAAAAATAAAATTACTTATTCAAAAATGTTATTTTTTTATTTTTTAATTTCAGTTTCAATGATTAGTTATTATATAATTAATTCTTTTATCTTTTTCATTACTATAAACATTATCTATTATTTGGAATTTATATGCTAATCCGATGCTTATAATCTTTTTCTTTGTACTCCCAATGAATTTATCATAATATCCTCCTCCATATCCAATTCTATTTCCGAATTTATCAAAGGCTAATCCTGGACATACTATTAAATCTATATCTTCATTACATGCCTTTATACACTGATCCTTAGGTTCTAAAATTCCATACACACCTTTTTGTAAATCTTTTATATGATTTATATAATATGCATCCATTATTTTATTACTTTTATCAACTTTAGGAACACATACTCTTTTTCCCTTATCTAAAGCTAATGTAATAATATGCCTAGTACTTACTTCTGAATTGAAACTTACATAAATAAAAATCGTAGTTGCATCTTTAAATTGCTTAGTTAATATTAACTTTTCTTCAATCTCTTTATCCCATAATTCTTTAGTTTTTTGATCTATATTATCTCTTTTAGTTAAAATAAGTTGTCTAATTTCTTTTTTATTTAAAATCATTTTATACTTTTTTCTCCTTATCAACCTAAATTTCATTATTTTATCTTGTTATTGCTTATTATTATTATTTAAACCTATATTACTAAATTTTATTATACTATTCTTCATTTAAATATTTGTTACTTAATTGTAATTAAAAAAAAAGTCAATAATTGTGTATAATAATATTGTACTAAAAATATTTTAAGTTGGGAGCGAAACATTCATGAAAAAAAGATTCGGTATATTACTAGTTATATTATTTATTGCAAGTATTGGATTTATTTTATTCAATAATTCTTCTATAAAAACTTTAAAAACATCAAATCAAGATCTAAAAGTTAAAGTTGAAAAATTAGAGAAACAAAAAAATACTTTGGATTCAGAAAAACAAAAATTACTTCAAGACAAAAAAACAATTGAAGATAAATTAAACAAATAAGGAGGACAAGATATATGTCAAGATACTACAATAAAAGAAAAAAATCTAGTAATTCTCTAAGTATAATTAGAGTAGTATTATTCTGCCTATTTATAGTTGCCTTTTCTGGTGCTGTTTTTACACAAACTCAAGCTATGAGAATTAAAAGTCAAAACAAAAAATTTGAAAGTAAACTAACACAAATTTCTCAAGATAATGAAAAAACAAAACAAGATATATCAAAATTAAAGAAAGATGTTAATACTCTTAATATAGAATTAAAATCCAAAACTCAAAATGCTAAAATAGCTTACTTAACTTTTGATGATGGTCCATCAAGTAACACAAGAACAATACTTAATACTTTAAAAAAATACAATGTAAAAGCTACTTTCTTTGTTAATGGAAAACCAGAGCTTGCCGATCTTTATAAAGCCATTGCTGCTGATGGACATGCTTTAGCAAATCATACTTATAGTCATGATTATCGCTCCGTATATTCATCTCCAAAAGCTTTTAGAGCTGATATAGAAAAGTTAGATAAATTCTTACAAGATACTACTGGACAGGCACCTACTCATTTAATAAGATATCCAGGTGGTTCTAATAACACTATAAGCCACAACTATGGTGGTCGTGGTATTATGAAAGAAGTTCTAAAGGAAATGAGTAAAGACTATGAATTCTTTGATTGGAATGTAGATTCAACAGATGCATCTACTTTTAGACAGAATAAAGATAAAATAGTTTCAAGTGTTCTTAGGGAAAGTAAGTATACTAAAAAAGCTATTATATTAATGCATGATTTAAATCCAAAAACAACTACTCCTGAAGCATTGCCTGAAATAATTGAAGGCTTAAAAGCTCAAGGATTTACATTTGATGTTTTATCTAAGGATTCAGCAACATATCATTTTACAGAAGTTCCAAAAGTATAATTCACTAAAAATAAGCCATTTAATAGAAAATGGCTTATTTTTTTTATAAAGTAATTTTTATGGTCCATAACCTATAAACACCTGAATTGTAATTAACAAATTTATCCTTAATTATAAAATTATATTTTATTTATAGCTTTTTTTCAAGTTAATAACTTAAAAACCACATTTTTTCACTTTAATACTAAATATACTCATGATAGTATTATTCCATAAAATTTATAAGATATTCAGAAAGGATGATACTATGAATAAAATGTCAAAAATCTTAGGATTTGCTATAGCTGCTGCAATTTCTCTATCAACTTCAGTATCAGTTTCCGCTACTGAAGTTATTAATTCTCAGAAAAACTATACTTACAACTGCAACAACAGGGTAAACTTATCATGTATAAAATATTTATATGCAAATAATATTTGTCTTAACAAATATTATTTTTGTACTAACCAAAGTTATCTATATAATTTAAAATTAGGTTGTGCATCAAATCAACCTGTAGCTACCCCTTCTATTTCAAAATCTAAGGGAAATAATGCTAATGCTACTGAAGAATCCATTAAAGAGAGTGTAAATAATTGTAAAACAAATACTTGTAACTCAAGTAATACTGAAATTAAACCTAATGTTAATATAAATAATAATTATACACCTGATAATATTAAAACAAAAAATGATAATAATGTTTCTAAACCTAATGATAAAAATAATACTTTAGAAGATAGTAAATATAACAATGAAAACAAAAATTTAAATAATAATAATTCTGAAAATGCTACTACAGGTAATTTTTCTAATTATCAAACTGAAGTATTAAATCTTGTAAACTCTGAAAGAAGCAAAGCAGGATTAAAACCATTAAAAGCAAACTTTGATCTTAATAAGTTAGCTACATTAAAATCTGAAGATATGATGAACAATAATTATTTTTCTCATAATTCTCCAAAATATGGTTCTGCTTTTGATATGATGAACAAATTTAATATATCATATAATGCTGCCGGTGAAAACATTGCCATGGGACAACCTTCTCCAAGTGAAGTTATGAACTCTTGGATGAATTCTTCTGGACATAGAGCAAATATTTTAAATTCTAACTTTACAGATCTTGGAGTTGGAATTGCAAAGGATTCAAATGGCAGATTATATTGGACACAAATGTTTATAGGAAAATAAAACTAATTATTTTTTTAAATTCCAATAACTCTTGATAAAACCTTCCTTTTCTTATATAATATTAGTTGCAAATGCTTTGCAACTGCATATTCTGAGATAAAGGAAGGTTTTTATGGAAATTTTAATAGATAGTTTTTTAGATGCTTTTATGGATACTATAAAAATGTTACCCTTACTTTTTATAGTTTTCTTAATAATGGAATCTTTAGAAGCAAAATATGGCGATGAACTTAATCATAAAATAAAAAAAGCTGGTAAATTAGGTCCTCTTATAGGTTCTATATTAGGAGTTATTCCTCAATGTGGAATTTCTGTATTAGCTGTTGGATTCTATTCCAAGAATTTAATTACTATAGGAACCTTAATTTCTATTTTTGTATCTACTTCTGACGAGGCAATACCATTATTACTTGCAAAACCTAATCAAGTAAAATTAGTTGCCCCATTAATTGTAACTAAACTTATTTTGGGAATAGTTTTAGGATATAGTGTGGACTTTATATTTAGAAATTCTTCAAAGTTAAAATTAAAACCTATGAATAACTTTAATATTGTATCATGTTCACATAATTGCAGTTGTTCACATAAAGATATCAAAAAAACATCTATAACTTCGGATGAAAATAATAAAAATATAAAAGTTGATTTTAAAAAGTTAGTTATTACTTGCTTGAAAAAGTTATTTGAAATATCCTTATATATTTTCCTTATAACTTTTGTGTTAAATATAATTTTTGAAATAAAAGAAATTTCTTCTTTTATTCAAATAAGTTCCAAACATAATTTCTTACAAATAATACTTACCTCTTTAGTAGGACTAATTCCTAATTGTGCTACTTCTGTAGCTCTAATAGAAGTTTTTATTAGAGGTGGTTTAACATTTAGTGCTTTGGTATCTGGTCTAAGTTCCAATGCCGGTCTTGGACTATTAATATTATTTAAAGACAAAAAAAATATAAAAAAAGCATTCTATATTACATTAATTTTATATGTGGTATCTGTGATAGGTGGATTATTATCTACCCTAATCTTTAATTTTATATAGTTTATACGTTAAAAGAAGTTATTTAACAATAGCTTCTTTTTTATTTTATTCTTTTTTATATAATTATTATTTAATTATATAAATTTATGATTATTTTTAAAGTTTATCGAAACTTATTATAAAAACCTCATACATTTTTTCTATATATTCAAAATATTCTATAGTTTGTTTCTATATATCTTTTAAAAGTGTTGAACAAAGTCTTTTTTTGTTGTACCCTTTTCATGTTGATAAATTATATTTTTATTAACAACTACTTAAAAGTAC
The DNA here is from genome assembly GCF_030815255.1 of Hathewaya limosa. Lineage (NCBI taxonomy): Bacteria > Bacillati > Bacillota > Clostridia > Eubacteriales > Clostridiaceae > Hathewaya > Hathewaya limosa. Next base: position 15,981 of record NZ_JAUSWN010000033.1, on the reverse strand, counting down.
AGGTGATATTATGAATAAAAAACATTTGTTCAAAAGACTCTTAAATATTGTACCTATGCTATTTTTTATTTCATTTATTTCTTTCTTATTAATAAATTTAGCACCAGGTGACCCTGTGCAAGCTTACATAACTCCTAAAATGAACTACAAAGAAATTTTAAGAATTAAGCATAACATGGGATTAGACAAACCTATAATTATAAGATATTTTTACTGGCTTGGGAATACCTTAAAAGGTGATTTAGGATATTCCATGATAACCCATCAAAAGGTTTCTTTAGAAATTGGATCTAGAATAGGACCCACTTTAATTTTAATGGGAACTTCAATGATTATTTCTTTAATAGTTTCTATATTTTTGGGTATTTATGTAGCTACACATCGTGATAAACTTTTAGATAGAATTATCACATTCATTTCTTATATAGGAATATCTATACCAAGTTTTTGGTTTGGTATGATTTTAATAACAACGTTTTCTTTAAAATTAAAACTTTTACCTAGTATAGGAATGCATACTATAGGAATTGAAAATTCAGTTTTTGATGTTCTAAAACATATGATATTACCTTGTTCAGTATTAGCATTTCCTAATATAGCTGTTTTAACTAGATATGTACGTTCAGGAATAATAGGTCAATTAGAAGAAGATTATGTAGAAACCGCCTTGTCTAAAGGTGTTTCTAAAAGAAAAGTTGTATTAAACCACGTATTAAAAAACTCATTGTTGCCGTTAATAACTATATTATGTATGAGCTTACCTGATATATTTACGGGCGCTTTTATAACAGAAAGTATCTTTGGCTGGCCTGGAATGGGTAGACTTGGTTTAAGCTCTATTAATAGTTTAGATTATCCTATAATCATGGCTATTACAATGTTATCTTCCGTTTTATTGATTTTTGGTAATTTAATTGCTGATATTTTATACTACGTTGTTGATCCTAGAATTAGGGTGGTGAATGATTTAAATGGATAATAAAATTTTGCCTAATAATTTGAGTAATAAAAAAAGTTTATTAGATTTAAACGTTGTTAATAGCTACACAAAAAAAACACTAGATAGCAATAAATTTAAATTTTTAAATAGAGATTTTTCGGAACTTAAAGATGCCGAACTTTCTTTCCCTAAAAATAACTACTTTACAAATTTTGCAAGAGAATTAAAAAAGAATAAGTTAGCAATGTTTTCTATGATTTCTCTAATAATAATTATTATTTGTTCTATTTTTGCATTTTTATCTCCATATGATCCTAATAAAATTGATATATCTAATAGATTAAGTCCTCCAACTTTTAAAAATTTATTTGGAACTGATGAATTAGGAAGAGATTATTTTACAAGAATACTTTATGGTGGAAGAGTATCCTTAACAGTAGGCTTTTTAGCAATGATTATGTCCACTTTTATAGGTACTTTTGTAGGCACCTTTAGTGGTTTTAATGGTGGATTACTGGACAAAATTATTATGAGATCTATAGATATTTTAATGTGTATACCAACTTTCTTTTTAATGTTAATAGCAAATGCTTATTTAAAACCTGGTTTAGAAAACATAATAATTATTATAGGTATATTTGGTTGGATGGGAATTGCTAGAATTGTACGTTCAGAAACACTTTCATATAAAGAAAGAGAATATGTTTTGGCTGGTAAAGCTATGGGAGGCTCTAATGGACATCTAATTAAAAAACATATTTTACCTAATGTTTTACCTACAATAATAGTTATATCTAGCATTAATATAGCAGGGGCGATCTTAACAGAATCTTCTCTTAGTTTTTTAGGATTAGGTGTTCAAGCACCTACAGCATCTTGGGGAAGTATGTTACAAAGTGCTCAAAATTATCTATCCCAAGCTCCATTTTTGGCCATGTTCCCAGGAATGATAATTTTAATAACCGTATTAAGTTTTAATATTCTTGGAGATGTTCTAAGAACCTCTATGGAACCTAAAATAAGTAGGAAATAATATTTAAATAAATTTTAAGGAGAGAATTAACATGAAAAAAAAATTTCTTGCTGCCTTATTATCAGCCTCTTTAGTATTCTCTTTAATTGGATGCTCAAGCAGTAAAGCTTCATCTGATAAAAAAGTAACTACTAAGTCAGAGACAACACAAACTGAAGCAAAGAAAAAAGATGGTGGTACTTTGGTGCTTTCTGCAGGCTCTGATCCCACTAGTTTAAATCCTTTTTTTAGACAAAATAGAATTACATTTACCGTAAGTAATGCTTTATTTGATCCTCTTTTTATTCAAGATGGTGATGAAACAAGATATTACTTAGCAAAAAATTTAAAAATATCAGATGACATGCTTACTTATACTTTAACTTTAAAAGACAATTTAAAATGGCATGATGGTGAAAAATTAGATGCTGATGATATTATATTTACTATAAAAACTGCTTTAGATAAAAAACAAAATATCGAAAGAAGAGATAGCTTTATAGTTGGAGGAAAGGAAGTTCAAATAATTAAAAAAGACAATCTAACAATAGAATTTAAACTTCCAGAGGTTTATACTCCATTTAAAGCAGGTTTAGCGGACTTTAGACCAATTCCTAAACATATTTTTGAAAAAGAATCTCAAAAAGATATTGCTAAGGCAGAAGCTTCAACATCTAAACCTATTGGTTCTGGTCCATATAAACTGAAAGAGTGGAAAAAAGGTGAAACTTTAACCTTACAAAGATTCAATGATTATTACGGTGGAAAACCTAACATAGATCAAATAGTATTTAGAACTGTTGCCGATAAAAATTCTACATCCGCAGCTTTTGAAAATGGAGAGATTTCATCAACTTATCTTAATAATGAAAAATACTTGCAATTTAAAAATAACAACAACTTTAAAACTTATGAATTTGATGAAGGTATGGTAAATTATATGGTTATAAATACCAAACATAATCCTATTCTAGCTAAAAAAGAAGTTAGACAAGCTATTTGCTATGCCTTAGATAAAGATGAAATAATTAAAAGTGATGCTGGAACTACTGAATTATCTAAAAAAGCATATTCCGTTTTTCCTCCAACTGCTTCTTGTTATACAGACAATGTAGAAAAATATAATCATAACTCAGAAAGAGCAAAGGAATTAATGAAAAAGGCTGGAGTAAGCAATGGTAAATTAACTTTTAATTATGTTGGAGATGATGAAGGTCAAAAGAAACAAGCCCTTATAGTTCAACAAGAATTAAAAGAAATTGGTTTAACTGTTGATCCTGTAGCTATAGACTATGAATCGTTCTTTAATAAACTTACTGGAGAAAGTAAAAGAGATTTTGATTTTATGTTAAACGGATATGTTATGGGTAGTGAACCAAGTGCCTATGCAGAAGTTTACGGTACTAAAGCATCATTTAATGCGTCTTGTTATTCTAATCCGGAAATAGACACATTATTTAAAAAAGCTGATATAGAAAAGGATAGTAAAAAAAGGACAGAATTATATGAAAAAATTCAACAAACAATTGCTGATGATGCTATAGTTTATCCTGTGGATTATGCTATTTCCAGAGTTGCTACAGTTAAAAATTTAGCTGGAGTCAAAGAAGCTAGATTAGTGCCAATTTATATGTTTGAAGACTTATCTAAATTATACTTTACTGAATAAATAAAAAAATTCTCATACTAACACCTATAAAAAAAGTTGTCTAATTTTATAAAACTAGACAACTTTTTTATTTTTAATCCATATCTTTTAGATTAATCATATAATTTTTTTCTTTTGTATCCATCCATCCTATGGTCATACAAGAATTTAAATTAGGATTATACATTCCCACAGCTTCATCTTTTAAAAACATTTTTAAATTATATGCAGCATATATTAAAGCAGCTTTTCGCTTATCTTTCTTTTTAATTTTTCTCATATTAATTAATCCGCATGCTACTCCTGCCAAATAAAAAGACGGATTATATAATACATTTCTACTATCTGATACTACTAATTTAATATTTTCTCTTAATTTAGGAATTAACTGTCTTAAAAGTGACATTCCTTTTCCTCTAGGTATATCTACATTTTGTATACCTTCACTTATACATTTACATATTTTAATCCACAGTTCCCTATCAAACTCCGAATCAAATTCTAAATAATCTGATAATGTTATGGATTCTAAATATCTTATATCATGAAATACATTACAATCTTCCAGAACATCACAAAAATCTATAATAATTGGTTTATTTTCCGTAATAATTATATTATTTCCCTGAAAATCTCCGTGTGCATAGGATGTAAGACAAGTAATTTTTTTATCTCCCCACACATCTAAATCACTGAAAAAATGATATGGATTAGGTAAAATCTCGTCAGTTCCATCTAAAGCAATCCATTTTATACCCTTCTTTATCCCTATATCTTCAAAGGATTTAACATATTTTTTATCCATAAATCTATAAGAAAGTTCATTTTTTATAACATCACATGGTGATAAATATTTTTTTTCATGCTCTTTGTTCCATGTAAAAGCAAACTTAGTAAGTTTAGACATAATATTATCTTTTAATTCGTCTTCATTAACTACTTTATCTAAAAAAGTTTCTGAAGTATATATATCATCTCCAGCTAAATCATATATATTGGCATGTATGATTCTGCCTCCTAATTCTAATTTAAAATGAGCCATTAGTTTTGCTATGTATTTATGCATATTATTCTGTACCGCTACCTCATATGCTCTTCTAAACGCTTCGCTTTCATCATTACTTCCTGTAAGTTTTAGAATTCCTACTTTATTATCTGGACCATATTCTATCATGAATACCCCTGCCCCAGATCTTCCATTAGTAAACATTTTAAGCATTTCTACTGGTGCAATTTTATCACCGTTTTCAATACTTATTCTATCAATCTCGTTCAAAATTTGTATTAAATCCATAAAAACCACCCTATATGTTATTTTGTATCCCTTAATAATATTATACATATAAAAAATTAAATAAGTTTTAATTACATATTAAATAAAAATAAATTAATACTTATATCTTCTAACTATTATTATACCAAGACTAATACTTTTTTCTATACCCCAGATAAATCTTTTAAATATAGTAATATTTACTTTAATGATTATTTGTTTTTAATTCCAAAATAAAACTAGCATTAGTTTATTAGTGGCACATTACTATATAAACTAATGCTAGATCTTTATATTGATGGGCTAAAAATCCTTTACTACATAATTATTTTGTACATATACAGCATAAAAAATACATCTTAACTTATAACACACTAAATTAGGTTAATATAAAATTACTCTATTATATTTAAAAATAAAAAGCTTTTATTTTTTATTCCCTATGCCATTGGTAACTACATTACTTTTCATAATATTTAGCTTGAGAATTCCACATAGTTTTATAAAACTCACATCTTTCTATGATCTCTTTATGGGTTCCCACATCCAAAATTCTTCCTTCCTTCATAACTACAATACGATCTGAAAATTTAATTGACCCTAGCCTATGGGTTACTATAAGAGCAGTCTTATCTAAAACTGCAGTATTAAAATCTTTATATATTTTAGTTTCCTCTATGGGATCAATAGCAGATGTTGGTTCATCTAATACTACAAAATCGGAGTTCCTATAAAGCCCCCTAGCTATGGCTATTCTCTGCCATTGCCCTCCTGACAAATCTACTCCTCCAAACTCCCTAGATAACATTGTATTATATCCTAATTCAAAATTCTTATGACCACTATCAATTCCGGCATTTTTAAGGACTAATTCTAATCTCTCATTATTAGAATCTTTATTATTAAAATCACTAATTTGTATATTATCCCTTAATGTAAGTTGATATTTTTGAAAATCCTGAAAAACAACACTAACATTTTTAAAAATATTTTTCATAGTAAATTTTTTAGAATTTATACCATCAAACAAAATTTCTCCTTCTGTTGGAAGATACATACCCATAATTAATTTAACCAAGGTAGATTTTCCCGATCCATTTTCACCTACAATAGCTAAAGTTTCTCCTTTATTTATTTCTAAATTAATATCATGAACTGCCTCTTTATCTGAGCCTGGATAAGAAAAACATACATTTTTTAATTGTATACTATCCCTTTTAGTCTTTAAATTTTCCTTATTATAATCTCTTTCAGATAATTGTAAAAGGCTCAAAAAATTTTCTACCTTTCCAAAGTTTCCTGCATAATGATTAAGTCTGCCACAAATAAATTCCTCCATTAAACTAAACATGCTATCAATAGATGCAAAAATAGCTGCAAAGGCACCTACACCAATTTCTTTATTTATCAAAGCATAAAATGTAATTAAAAATACTCCTAAATATCCTAAAAGTGATACTAATTTCACACTAAGTTCTATTAAATTTATTTTTATAGTAGTTGATCTTTGTAACCCATTCATAATTTGGATAGAATCCTTTAATAACTTCATAAAATAACTTTGAATACCCAAAATCCTAGTTTCTTTAGTATACTTTCTACCAACTATACATTCACCATAATAATCAACTTTTCTTCTAAGTGGTGCTATATTTTCCTCTAAATCTAAGGAAAACTTTCTTTTTATAAAAACTGTATAAATACTTGGTAAAAAAACCAAAATCAAAGATATAACTAAGGTTTTCTTTAACCTAAACAAATATATTCCCATAAATAAAAAATAGGGAAAATAAAATAAAATTCCATCCATAATTGTATTTATATATTGAACTGCATATCCTATTCCTAAATATGACTTATTAATGGAATTCAATATTTCCGAATTTTCAAAACATATAGGGTCTAATTTAGCTATTTTTAAATTAATATCATGAGATAATTCCCGGGTTACCTGTGGATCATAACTTTCAGCTAAAAAATTTGCAACTCCACTTACAATCTCCGATAATACTTTTATAGCTAAAAGCACTGTTAAAGCTATAATAGCTTCTTTTATACCACGCTTATTTAAGGATAAGTAATTTACTTTATCAAATAAAAATTGCATACCTAAAGTAGTTGACATATATAAAAGCCCATTAATTAAAAACAATATATAATTAAATATAAATATTTTAGGAGCAACTGCAAATATTTTAGGAAAAATCTTTATAAGCATATATCTAAGAGACAGATTATTACTCTTCTTCATTGTACCAACTCCTTTGAGATTCGAACATTTCTGCATAAGCTCCTTTATTCTCAACTAATTCTTCGTGAGTTCCCTGTTCTAGAACAGTACCTTTGTCTATCACAAATATTTCATCACAAATTCTAGCTGCACCTAATCTATGAGTAATTAAAAACATAGGTTTTTCAGTACTTACCTTGCTAAATAACTCATATAACTTACTTTCACTAATTGGATCTAAAGCAGCTGTTGGTTCATCTAAAATATAAAAAGGTGCATTGCTTATAAGGGTTGTCTTTCCCGCTCCATTTTTACCAACTATAGCATAGTGTTTATTTTTTTCTATATACATAGAAAAATTATTTAATACTTTAGTAGATGTGCCAGGATAAGCAAAAGACACATTTTTAAATTCTATACTTTCAAAAGGCATATCTCTTATTGATAAATCCTTAGATTTATCTGCACCTTTTACTTCCTCCATTTTAGAAAGTTCCGAAAAATCTTCTAAGTACAATTTATACTTAGAATAATCTTGAATAATGAAAGTTAAATTCCATGCCATTTGTTCAACCAAATTCAAAACTGCAGTAACAAGACCTATGTACATTCCCACAGTAATTTTTCCCTGGCCTACTGGAAACAACAAAACAAACAAAATTGTCATAGATAAAACTGTAGTAATTATACTTGCTATGTTTGTTTTAATAAAAATTTGCTTATCTGCCTTATACTCGATTTTACGAGCATCTTCATATTTAGATTTCCACACTTTATCTATAAATTGTGTATATCCAAATAAAGAACGTTCTAAATAAGCTTCCCTTGAAGACAGAATATCCTTTAAATAATCTGCCTTACGTCTATATTTTTCAGCTTCTACATAAGCATCATAATTAACCTTTCCACTTTTAAAAGCTAAGAAAAGTAATGGAATTGAAAATACTAAAATACCTATAGCTGTTCCTAATGTTTTACTTCCTATTAATATAAAAATACTTCCAATTTTTACTGTCATTTCTACTATATCAAGTAAGTTTTCAAAACCATTTTGTATATTCTCAGTTAAATTTCTTTGAACTGTAGATATTAAAGATAAAGAATCGTTATCCTCTATGTATTTAAATTCTAAATTACCTTCCTTTTTTATAAGAGCTGGTAAAAGCTCCTTATTTAAACGAAGGTTAACTTCTAACTTAAAAAAAGATAAGATAGATTCAGACAAAAAAGAAAATATTATAATAAAAAGAATTGCAATCAAAGGATTATAGATTCTATTAGTATTTCCATTTTTAAAAATATCAATAGCAGTATCGATAAATTTCTTTGTTGCTATTACCTGTAAACTTGGCAAAAAACCAACCAATATTTTAAATATAATTTCACTTACAACTAGTACTGGTGCAACTTTTAAAGGTATCTTTATGTAATCTAATTCATTATAGTTTTTACTTTTAATCTCCATATAAATTTCCCCTCTTTAATTTAAACTAGAACATACAATACTAAATATACATCTCCAAATTTTGTCTTCTTATAAAATGCTCAACCACTTATCTCTATATCCTTAATAATTATCTTTTAAGAATCCATTTATTATACTCAATTATTTTACCTCTTCACATTCTAAAATTTAAATATTCACCTAATCTTAAATTTTTCAGAATATTCAGTCTATAGAGATTTTACTACCTTTTTTACTCTTTGTAAATATCTTATACATTTCTTCATTCTTCTATAACACTTATAACTTAATAAGCAATGCTTTTGTATAATATATATTTAATTTTCTTCTTTCTTATTTTCTAATTTTACATAATTTCTCATCTAATATCTGCAACTATAAATACTTATAAAATTTTCTTAATCTAATTGACACTTTTTAATTTGTTGAATATAATTATATATATCCTATAGGAAATAACTTAAAATTAAAAATAATATTTAAAAGCAATGACAAGAAGAGTAGCATAATTTAAAATCTATCAGAGAGAAATCTTCAATAGGCTGAAAGAGATTTTTAGATAAAATTATGTGAAGTGCATCTTAGAGCTCTAGAATTGAAATATAAAGTAGGTTTCAGCGTTTGTGGCACGTTATAGCACATTTTAAAGAGTTAACTAAACTATACTCACAAGATTTAATTTTTTTCTTTGTATATATTAGTTAAACAGAGTGGGACCGCGGAAACTTCCGCCTCTGTATGAGGTGGAAGTTTTTTTATACCCAAAAATCATTTTTATGGGAGGGATATTATATGAAAAAATTTTTTAATTCATTAATTTTTAAGCTAATAATAGCTGTAACAATAGGTATTATATTGGGTCTTATATTACCTGAAAAACCTATGACTATAATCTTAACTATTAAATATATTTTAGGTCAAATTATCTTTTTTGCTGTTCCCTTAATAATATTAGCGTTTATAGCACCTTCTATAGCTTCATTAAAATCTAATGCCAGTAAATTGTTAGGTATTACTGTAATAATAGCATATACTTCTTCTGTTGGCGCCGCTTTACTTTCTATGGTTGCTGGATATACTATTATTCCTAAACTTTCCATAGTTAATAATACTGAGGGATTAAGAAAACTCCCTGAACTTTTATTTAAATTAGATATTCCACCAGTAATGTCTGTTATGAGCGCATTAACTCTTGCCTTATTACTAGGATTAGCTACATCCTGGACAAAAGCAGATTTAATGCATAAATTATTAGATCAATTTCAAAATATTATGTTATCTATAGTAAATAGAATTATAATTCCTATACTTCCTATATTTATATCAGCAACCTTTGCAACTTTATCTTATGAAGGATCTATAACCAAACAATTACCCGTTTTTATAAATGTTATTATTATTGTTCTAATTGGACATTTTATTTGGCTTACTGTTTTATATTTAATCGGTGGTGCAATTTCAGGTAAAAACCCTTTACAAGTTTTAAAATATTATGGTGGTGCTTATTTAACTGCTGTAGGTACTATGTCCTCTGCGGCTACACTCCCTATTGCCTTAAAATGCGCAAAAAAATCACCTGCATTAAGAGAAGATATTATAGACTTCGCCATACCATTATGTTCTACTATTCATTTATGTGGTTCCGTTTTAACAGAGGTATTCTTTGTTATGACTGTTTCTCAAATTTTATATGGCAAACTTCCATCTTTAAGTACTATGTTAGTATTTATATTTTTACTTGGTATCTTTGCTATAGGTGCACCTGGTGTTCCTGGTGGAACTGTAATGGCTTCTTTAGGTATTATTATAAGTATAGTTGGATTTAATGATGCTGGCACTGCTCTAATATTAACTATATTTGCTCTTCAAGATAGTTTTGGAACCGCATGTAATATAACTGGAGATGGTGCAATAGCATTAATGTTATCTGGAATCATGAATAGAAATGATAGAAAATCTAAAAACAATTAGACTTTAACAATAAATTAAAACCTTGTATCGTAATTTTTACTCTTACATACAAGGTTTTTTTAATTATAATTAGATCTCATGTACTACTGATTTTATCCATTTTTTTGAACATAGTCTTTTTACACTAAAGAAACACTTAACAACCTCTTCAATAGTAACTAATGCTACAACATATTCTACAGGTAACTTTAAAACAAAAGCTCCTATAAAAGCAAGCGGCACACCTATAAACCACATAGTAAAAGCTTCCACTTTTAAAGCATATCCTGCATCTCCACCCCCTCTTAAAATTCCTACAATAATACTTATATTAGTTACTCTAATAAGTAAAATTGCCGAAACTATATATAATATAATCTTTGAGGTGTGTTTAACAGCTTCTGATACATTAAAAAAAGATAAAATTATTCCCGATGTAGAACTTAATAAAATAGCTATTATTATACCTATTAAAGCTGAAATAAGAGAAATTCTAATAGAATCTTCTATAGCTTCCTTTTCTTTTCCTGCACCTACCTTATTTCCTATTAAAACTGTAGCTGCATTAGCAATTCCAAAAATAATTACCATAAATAGATTTTGTATAGTTGTACAAATTTGAACTGAAGCCATAGCCTGAGTACCTATTCTTCCATAAACTACAGAATATACTACAGCACCTAATCCCCAACACCCTTCATTTAAAACTACAGGAATAATAGTTCTAAATACTTTTTTAACAAAATTTATATCATAATCTACCATGTTATTAAATTTAGCTGCAATAGATAATCTATTTTTATATACTACTATAAGTAAAATAATGCATTCTAGTACTCTTGCAATTAATGTAGCTAAAGCAGCCCCTTTAACTCCTAATATTGGAGATCCAAAATGACCAAATATAAAAATATAATTAAAAACTGTATTACATAAAATAGCAATTGCACTTATAAACATAGGTAAGGTTGCCTTATGAATACATCTACAAGCCGTACTATAATTAAAAGAAATAGCGGTAAATATATAACTAATGCATACTATCTTTAAATATTCTCCTCCTAATTTAATAACTTTAGGGTCATTATTAAAAATAGCTATAATTTCTTTTGAAAATATAAGCGCAATTATAGTAAATATAATTGATAATATAATTCCCAAGATATTTCCTATCCCCATAATTTTTTTTATGTTGTTTTCATCGCCTTTTCCCCAAAACTGAGATATAAAAACTCCGCATCCCCCATATATTCCTATAATAAATAAACTAAATAAGAAAAAATACTGATTTGCAATACCTACCGCTGCAATTTCTGTTTCACCTACTTTTCCAATCATAACGGTATCAACCATATTTAAAGAAGATGCAATAAAATTTTGAATTACAATAGGCAGTGCTATTGTAATTAAATTCTTAAAAAATATTTTATCTCCTAAAAACTTTTTTCTCATTTGCACAATATTACTCATTGAAAATCTCCTTTCATACAAAAAAATAAAACCACTTTGAAGATTTTTCAAAGTGGTTACTTCTCACTTATAATAACTTTAAAAATTATTATATTTGTTTTTATTTAGTTATATATCTATTATAAATTTCTAATGTATAATTCATTCATATTTTACTATATCTTATATTTAAAAGCAATAAATCATTCAAAATTAAGTTTTTTAATACTGAATTTGATATATGCTTATCCATTATTTTGATCATTTAAAATATATTTAACTACACTATCTTCCTCATTACTTCCAATTATTTTAGTAGCATATTTTTTTAATTCTTCTTTTGCATTACTTGTGGCAACTCCTTCATGAGCTATTTCAAACATTGGTATATCATTTGTATTATCACCAAAAACCGTAAGATGTTCTTTATCAAATCCCATAATACTTCTTACTGTATCTATTGCTTTTGCTTTTGTAGCATTACAAGAATTTATAGTAAGCCAATGCCATCCTGGATAATATTGATCTTCCTCAAAAGTGAACCTTAAAAGTTTCCCGTATTTTTCTTTTAAAATTTTAAAAATGGGAGTAAGTTCTTTTTCTTTATTAATAACTGTAAAACCTACGATTTTATTATTTAATACACAATTAATATCTTCTACTTGATTTAATCTTTTATCATCTTGTTTAATTTTATCATTTAATAATAACTGCATTCCTTCATTAATAACATCTCCATAGAAAAGTCTATCTTCACTTTCATTACAAGCTGAAATATAAGGTGAAGATTTATACATAGAAATAATAGATAAAATATCCTTCGCCAAATTTTCTTCTATACTATTTACTATTAAATGTTTTCCTGTCTTATAATCTGTAACATATGCTCCATTGTTTTCGATTACAGGAATATTTAAAGGTAAATCTTTTAAAATATATCTAACTGAAGGTAATGCTCTTGCCGTTGCTATTGTAAACTTTAAATCTTTATTTTTTATAAGTTCACTTAAATTCCTACGTGAAAATTCTGAAAGTGTAGCATTATTTCTAAGTAAAGTACCATCTAGATCTGTAACATATAATTTTTCCATAGTAAATTCCCCTTTATTATTTAATCTTTTTAACTGAAAAGTTTTATTCATATGATTTTGTATAACATTAATATAATGATAATAATAGTTTAATTCCATTTTGCGCATCAATATCATTATGATTTATAGAAATAGCTTTATTAAAATATTCTTTGGCCTTTTTATTATCCTTTTTCTCTAAATAGTTCCACCCTAAACAAGCATATATATTAGCATTATCTTTATCGAACTTTAATACCTTATTACAAATGTCTATTGACTTATCTTGTTTTCCTTGATTATTATATACCCAAGCAAGTCCTCTATATGCATCAGTATAACTATTATTTAATTTCAATGCCTCTTCAAAATCTTCCTTAGCTTTATTATAATCTTTTAAAGAACTATAGCACCAACCTCTCATGTTATGAGAAGAAGCTTCTTTATGATTTATAACTATGCTTTTATTAAAGAATTGTACAGCCTTTTCATAATTGTTTAGGTTATAATAAGCCCATCCACTACATAAATATCCTTCATAATTGTTTGAATCTTTCTTTAATAATTCATCACTAAAATTTAATAATCCATTATAATCTTTTTTAGCATCATAAGCACTTATTAAAGAATATAGAACATCGATATCTTTAACATCATTATTTCTTAAATATTGTTTTCCTATTTTAATGGCTTCTTCGTATTTCTTTATATCTATTAAACTATTTATTTTTCCACTTAATGCCTTATAATTTTTTCTACTAATCTGTAAAGCCCTATCATATTCCCTTAAAGCTTTATTATATTCCTTTAATGAAAAATAAACGTCTCCCTTCCCACTATATGCCATAGAGTAATTGGCTTCTTTAGATAAAGCATTATCATAAAATTTCATAGCTTTATCTTTATCTATAGTATTTCCATATAAACTTCCTAAAACAAAATTTTCAAAAGCATCTTTAGGTTTAAGATCTTTTCCTTTTTCTGCGGATTCTTTGGCTCCTTCTATATCTTTATATTTTAATTGTAAATTCGTTTTTACTGCATATGCTAATTTATTACTAGAGTTTAATTGTAAACTACTTTTTATATCTTTAAATGCTTCTTCCTTTTGTCCTAATTCGCCTTCCACATACGCTCTATATATGTATAAGTTATGATTTTTATTACTATCTTCTATTAAATCATTTAATTCATTTTTAGCCTCTTTTAAGTTATTTTTAATTATATTATTTAATGAAGTTTCTATTTTTTTATTTTTTGTACTCTTAATAAAAGAATATATACTCAATAAAGAAATACATAATACTATTAAAATTAAAAAACTCTTTTTAATAGCTTTTTTCTTTAATTTATTCCTCTTATTCATGCTTATCCTCCTAGGTAAATTCTACTACTATATTCATCACTAAAATTGTTTATCACATATTTCATTATAATTCAAGAACGCTTTATTATTCAACTAACATATTCCTTTATCTGTAATTTAAGAGCTATTAAATACTCTTTGTAATTATTATGTAAATTATTTCTCATTTTTTTCATTAAAATCCTAATTTATTTTATTATAAAACCTATTTAATTTACTAATACTAATTTAGAAATATATTTTAAGAGGTGCTATTATATGAGGAAAAAATTCTATTTTAATCTTATTGTTTGTTTAATTTGCTTTTCCTTAATTCCCATTAATCCTAAAATTGCTTATGGATTTGTTATGTATAATAATGAGAACATTCCCCCAAACTCTAAAAGTGAGTTTTATCTATATGTAAAAAATTTATTTGATACCAAAAACAAGGTATTCTTTACAGGAGATTTTTCATATTTTAAAACATTTTATGATTCATCTCAAAAATATGGATTATATTCTTTAGAACATGAAGTAAAACGTTTTAGTTATTTAAGGGACTGGGCATCAGAAAGAGGAATAAAGTTCACTGAAATTACTTCTATCCCTATAATAAAAAAAGTGGAATTTTCAGGAGGGTATACTAAAATAAGAGTAGATGAAGAATATAAGATTAAATATATATATAAAGACGATCATTCCCCTCAAGAAAATGTTTTTGGAATTTCTCTTTTACATCACATGAAGCTAAAAAAACAAAATGATTCTTGGAAAATATACACTGATTATTATTTAGATTGTTTTGAGGATGCACTTAAAGCTTATAATGTAAATTTAAAAGAAACAAAATTACCGCAACCTAAAACTCAAAAATATGATTTTACAAAATTCGTTAAGAGTGAATTAGAACTTCCTAGTGAATATAACAAAGGTGATTATAAAAGATCTCAAGCTATAAAATATGCTGATAGATATTGTGGAGTTACATGGGCTACTAGTGGAGCTAATCCAAAATACAATAAAAAATATAAAAATTATACTGGTATAGGTGGTAATTGCACAAACTATGTTTCTCAATGCTTGGGTGATAAAGAAGGTGGCGATTTAAGACATGGTGGTGGATGGTATGCTATATATAAAAAATATAACTTTGCAGATTGTAGTGCAGCTTGGGTAAATGCTGATGCTTTTAAAAATCATCTTATATATAGCGGAAAAGGAAGACTTCTTAAAAGAGGTTCTTTTGAAACATTAGTTACCCCTTCAGATAATAATCCAAACGGGTTTATAGGTAAAGTTCAACCTGGTGATATTATTGCTTATGAAAAAAAACATAAAACAGACCATAACGCTATTGTAACTGCTCTAGACTCTCATGGATATCCCATGATCAATTCTCATACTGTAGAAAGATATCATGTTCCATTTGATTTAGGTTGGGGTGATAACGGTATATATTTTCACCTAATTCATATGCGCTAATAAAAAGCTACTTATAAAATAAAATGTATCCTATGAAGTAGACAATTTAAAAAAAGTCTATTTCATAGGATTTTTTTATGTATAATAGAATAAAAGAATTTTTTAAACGTGAGG
>NZ_JAUSWN010000032.1:0-25336 GCF_030815255.1 Hathewaya limosa | reverse complement strand
TATTCTAGTAAATATTAATCTAGGAAATTAGTTATAAAAACTAAGCATAGTATAATTGTCAATAGAAATACTTTCTAAAAATTAAACACTAGTGAAAAAACATAACACTTTGTATGAAATAAATAATAGTTTATTTTGTACAAAGTGTTTTTTAGTATTAAATTAAAAATTTAGCATATAAATTAATATAGAATAAAATAAAAAAGGGGAGAGGAAGTTTGGGATATACATTAGGATGTTTAATGAGCATATTATTATGGAATTTTAATAGAGAAAACTTATATATATATATTCCTAAAAAAATTAGGGGAAACAAAGTGTTATCTTTAGACTTCATTTTGATTTATACTTTTTTTATTTTGGGTATAATGTTTCTATTAAGATTTATTTTACCTAAGGAGATGTATAATTTTTTAGTTGGATTTTTAGTAATAGATTTTAGTACTAAGGAAAAAGAAAATATAAATGTTTGTAGAGGAAAAAATTTAGAAGAGGGTATTTTTAATATTTCCGAGGCAGTTATATGTGGTTTTATAGCACCTTTATTTTATATTATGTTATTTGGAAATTTAGTTGGGATTTTATATCTACAGTTAAAAATACTTGGTAGCATTTATAATAATGAGATTTTAAATAGCATAATAAAGATATTGAATCTAGTTCCATCGATTATTGCTGAGTCACTTCTATTAATTATAAATATTCCTAAAATAAAAATTAAAGATAAAATTTTTAATGGAGAATACATCTCCAACTTATTTGTAAATCCACTATTAAATCTAGATATATTAGCCTCTAAAATATATGAATTTAACTTTTATTATTATACAAGAATAAAAAATACAACATATGTTAAAAGCTATGGAAGTACTAATTGTAAGGTAAAAAAAGATGCGATTAAGGAATATCAAAAGCATGCTTATTTATGTTGTCTTATATATTTTATATTTTTCTTATTTGTGTGTAAAATTTAAAAAAATAAAAAAGAGGAATCTCCTTTTAGAAAATTTCTATTTAGAGATAACCTCTTTTATTAAATTATTTTAATTCTTCTATTGCTTTTGTAATTGGAGGAATAACTTGTTTCTTTCTTGAAACAACTCCTGGAAGATAAGAAGAATTTTCAATTAAAGTAGTGTTAAATGCTTTATTGATTATATCTAATCCTTCTCCACAAGCAATGATTTCTGAACTAGTTTCGATTATATCAGTAGCAAGTAATACTAATACATAATATCCTTCTTCTTTAGTTTTTGACTCCATAAGATCTAAAAATTCAGGTTTTCTTTTCTTGAATCCTTCAAGATCCATTGTAGTAATTTGAGCTACACCTATTTTAAACTCTTTTAGAGTGAAAGTTTTAAAGTCTTGATTAAAGATTTCATCTGCAGTACGTCCTTCTAATGATGTACCAGCTTTAAACATTTCTTTTGCAAAAGTCTCAAGTTCAATATTAGCTATTTTAGCAAGACGTTCTAATACTTCTTTATCTACAGGTGTAGCAGTTGGTGATTTTAAAAGTAGTGTATCAGAAATTATAGCACCACAAAGAACACCAGCTATACTAGTAGAAGGAGTTAATCCTTTTTCAAAGAACATATTAGCAACGATTGTTGAAGTGCTTCCTAAAGGTTCATTTCTGAAGTATATAGGATTTGCAGTTTCTATATCAGCTATTCTATGGTGATCAATTATTTCTAATAATTCTCCATTTTCTAATTCAGGTATAGTTTGAGCTTTTTCGTTATGGTCAACTAATATGATTTTTTTATCCTTAGCTGATTCTATTAGTTTAGGTTCTTCCGCATGAAAGTAATCTAATATAAATTTAGTTTCATTAGAAATGTTTCCAAGTCTTGCTGGAACTACAGAAGTATCTCCTAATTGATTTTTTAGATTTGCATATGCAATAGCAGCGCAAATAGAATCTGAATCAGGATTTTTATGTCCTGTTACATAAATTATGTTTTCCATAGTGAATCTCCTTTGATATATGTAAAATTTTAGCTTAATAATTTAATTAAAGAAAAATTAGCCATCATAAAGTATATTGTAATGTTTAACTTCTATAAAGTAAAGTCTTGAACTAAAAAAATTATTTAATATTTGTTTTAAAGTTCATAAGCCTATAAGGTAATACATATAATTTAAAGAAATGATAATAAGTTTACACAATGAAAGGGGGAGGTACTGTTGTTAAAGCAAGATGATTACAGAGTAAAAAATGATAAAAAATGTGGTCTTACGGAAGATGAAGCAAAAAGACGTTTAAAAAAATATGGTCCTAATCTAATTGAGAAAAAACAAAAGATTTCACCATTAAAAATATTTTTAAGTCAATTTAATGATTTAATAACATGGGTTTTAATTGTAGCCACAATTATTTCAGGATTTATGGGGGACAAAGCTGATGCTATAACTATTATTATTATTGTAATAATGAATGCGATATTAGGGTTTATTCAGGAATATAAAACTGAAAAGTCTTTAGAAGCCTTAAAGGCTTTAGCATCTCCAACTGCTAAGGTTATAAGAAATGGTAATATAAAAGTTGTTAATGCAGAGACTTTAGTTCCAGGAGATTTAATTATTTTAGAAGCAGGAGATAGAGTACCAGGAGATGCTTGTTTAGTAGAGGCTACCAATGTCCTTATAGATGAATCCTTACTTACAGGAGAATCAGTAGGAGTTGAAAAAAACGTAAATAAAGGCAGTAATGACGTTTTTATGGGTACTACTATTTTAAGGGGACATGCGAAAGCTACTATTATGCTTACAGGTATGGATACAGAGATGGGGAAAATAGCTAATATGTTAGATAATATTACTGCAGAACGTTCGCCATTAAAAGAAAAGTTAAATTCTTTAGGAAAAGTTTTAGTTTTAATGTGTGCAATTATCTGTGTAGTAGTAACTGTATTAGGTATATTTAGAGGACAAGATCCAGGAGAAATGTTCTTGTTAGGAGTAAGTTTGGCAGTTGCAGCTATACCGGAAGGACTTGCCGCTATTGTAACAATAGCATTAGCTATTGGTGTTTCTAGAATGCTTAAGAGAAATGCATTGGTTAGAAAACTTCCTGCTGTAGAAACATTAGGATGCACATCTGTTATATGTAGTGATAAAACAGGTACTTTAACTCAAAACAATATGACCGTAAAGGAGATATATTTTAACGATAAAGTTTATACCCAAGGGTTTAACGAAAAAAATGAATTAAACTTGCTTAAGAAGGCTTTTACATATTGTAATGATTGTAATTACGATTTTAAAGAAAAAAGTCTTAAGAAAGCATTGTTTGGAGATCCAACAGAAACTGCATTAATTAAAGCATTTTTCAATAATACAGGAGAAATTAAAAAGTTCTTAGAAAATGGAAAGAGAATTTTTGATATACCGTTTGATTCTACTAGAAAGATGATGTCTGTAATATACAAAGAGGATAATAGGGAATTAGGTTATATTAAAGGAGCTCCAGAAAGACTTATAAAAAGATGTAGATATATTTTAATTAATGGAGAAAAGGTTCTATTTCAGGGTGTATATAAGCAAAGAGTTTTAGAACAAATAGAGAGTATGTCAAATAAAGCCTTAAGATGTATAGCTGCTGCATATAAAGATGGAAATTTACCTAAAAATTCTTCATTAGAGGATAACTTAGTTTTTCTAGGTGTAGCTGGTATAATAGATCCTCCTAGATTAGAAGCAAAGGATTCAGTTTTAAAATGTAGAATGGCTGGTATAAAGGTTGTTATGATAACAGGAGATCATAAAAATACAGCTTTTGCTATAGGAAAAGAGTTGGATATTTGTAAAAAAGAAGATGAGGTTATTACCGGTGAACAATTAGATAAACTTTCTGATAAGGAACTTAAAGAGAAGATACAACATTTAAGTATTTTTGCTCGTGTTAGTCCTGAACACAAACTTAGGATAGTAAGGGCATTTAAAGCTAAAGGACATATAGTTTCAATGACTGGTGATGGAGTGAATGATGCCCCAGCAGTTAAAGAGGCTGATATTGGAGTTTCTATGGGTATTTCAGGTACAGATGTTACGAAAGAAGCTTCTTCAATGATATTATTAGATGATGATTTTTCTACTATAGTATCTGCTATAGAAGAAGGAAGAGGTATTTATGCTAATATAAGAAAATTTATAAGATATCTTTTATCTTGTAATCTAGGAGAGGTTTTAACAGTTTTTCTATCTTCTATATTATATCTTCCAGCACCATTACTTCCTATTCAAATATTATTTGTAAATTTAGCTACAGACGGACTTCCAGCTATTGCATTAGGTGTAGACCCTGGTGATCCTGATATTATGTTAAATAAGCCTAGAAATAGAGAAGAAAGCATATTTGCTAGGGGACTAAAGGAAAAGATATTTATAAGAGGTATATTAATAGGAGTTTGTACTGTTCTATCTTTTATGGTAGGAAAATATTATGGAATGAATTTAAAGGTATGTAGAACTTTAGCTCTTTGTACTTTGATACTTTCTCAATTATTCCATGTATTTGAATGTCGTTCAGAGAAACATTCTGTATTTAAGATAAATCCATTTACCAATATATATTTATTATTAGCAGTTTCAGTATCAGTAATAATGCTTTTAGGTATATTATATGTTCCATTTTTCCAAGGAATATTCCACACAGTAGCCTTGAATTTAGCACAATGGACTATTGTACTTTTCTTCTCAGGAATAATGTTCATTATAAATAGTGTTGCATTGTATGTTGGCGAAAAATAGATATTTTATATGGATAAAAGTAAAGAATATTTTTTAGAATAAATATAGATATGTAAAAAAAAGGATAACCCTTAGGTTATCCTTTTTATCTAATCTTTTTATTTGGACGAACTCTTTGAACTTTAAGGTTTTCAGCACCTTCAACTGGAACAAGGAACTTTTTAGTAGTATTATTTCGTATATTTAAAATTTCTACGATTTCACGTGTATCTTTCTTACTTACATGAGATTTTAAACCTTGAACTATAAGAGAATGTCCTTGGAATATTGTCATGAAGTTAACTTGTTTAAACCAACGTCTCTTTTTATAAACACATTGAACAACATTTTTGCTATTTTCAGGTTTAATTAATATAATAGCTGTAAGTTTATGTATAATCCATAAAAAAGTTTTTTCTTCAACTTTAATTGAAAGAACTTTACCTTGAACTTGAGTTATTCTATCTTTATTTTTGTCAAAAAATACTTCAGCTGATTTCTGTCTAAAACTATCTTTAAATCCCATAAATTAAAACTCCTTTACTTTAAAAATTCCTTGATATTAATGTAAAATTCATAATAAAATGCTAAGAATATTATATATTAAGTTAAAACATATAACAAGGGCTAAGGCATACTTTATGAATATTATATGATACAATTTAGAAAAATATGATATAATTAGAGGTGTTTTATACTTTATAAACAAATGATAAATAAACTTTTTATTATTGGAGGAAGAAAAATGGATAAAAATACATTAAGCAAATTGATAGATCATACTTTATTAAAACCAGAAGCTGAGGCTTCTCAAATAGAACAATTATGTAGTGAAGCTTTAAAATATAATTTTGCTTCTGTTTGTGTAAATCCTTCATATGTATCTTTATGTAGTGAATTATTAAAAGGATCTAATGTAGATGTTTGTACTGTAATAGGTTTTCCTTTAGGTGCAACAACTACTAAAGTTAAGGTATTTGAATCTGAAGATGCTATAGCAAATGGTGCTACAGAAATAGATATGGTTATTAATGTGGGAAGATTAAAAGAAAAAGATTATGATTATGTAAAAAAAGATATAGAGGCTGTTGTAAATTGTGCTAAAAATAAAGCTTTAGTTAAGGTTATCATTGAAACTTGTCTTTTAACAGATGAAGAGAAGATAAAAGTGTGTGAACTTTCTAAGGAAGCAGGAGCTGATTTTGTTAAAACATCAACTGGTTTTTCAAAAGGTGGAGCAACGGAAAGTGATATTGCATTAATGAGAAAAACTGTTGGAGATGATATGGGAGTTAAAGCTTCAGGTGGAGTTCGAACTTTGGAAGATGCATTAAAAATGGTAGAAGCCGGTGCAAGTAGAATAGGTGCTTCAGCATCTATAAATATAGTAGAGGCCTTATAGTAAAAAAGAGAATTAACTTAAATTTTTATTAAGTTTAAGAGCATACATGAAAATGTATGCTTTTTCTTTTGTGTCCAAATTTATTTTATTGAATATTTATATATTATGAATGAAAGGAGGAGTTTTATGATACGACCATTAAGTTATGAAGAAATTGCATTTAAATTTGATATTGAAAATATAGATGTTAAAAATATGGATTCTCAAGTCTTTGTTGAATTTAGAAATATATATGAAAGTTTAAAAACTGCAATTAATATTGAAGAGGATAACTATAATATAGTTATTGCCGATAAATGTACTAAAGATAAAGTAGAAGACATTAAAATGCTTATAAAGGAAAACTGTAGTAAAAGAAAATTACATGATATTGTATATGTTACATGTGAAAGAGAAATGGAACCTGAAGTATTAGTTTTGAATGCTGGAAATGGAAATAAGCTTAAAAATTTTTTAGAACATATAGAGGATAAATACACAGAAATAATTCTTAAATTTTATAATTCTTTTGATGAAATAGATAAAGATACAGTCCTACAAAAGTATCTACAAGATAGAAAGAGTATATTAAATCAATTAATGGAGAGTTGTAAGGACAAAGGATTTGAAATTAATTATGGAGATGATGGATTTTCTTTTACACCTATTAAAGGCGAAGAAAAGATAACTGAAGAAGAATTTGATGAGATGGATTTAAATGAAAAAGAATGTATTTTAGAAAATCTGAAAAATGTTAAAGAGATTGCAAGAGAGGTCGCAAAACATTTAAAGAATAATGAAATGCAATATTTAAAAGAGATGAAGAAGATCTTTAAAAATTATATAAATGAAGCCTTTAAAGATATAAAAGTACAATTATTAAATACGTTTAAACAAGATACAGTGGCTATCAAATTTTTAGAAAAGGCAATAATTGAAACCAATACTACCATAGATGAAAGTTTTAATAAAGATTTTACAGAGGAACAGAAAAAAATATTAAAGTCCATATATAAATATAAAATATTTTTACTAACATCTAACGAAAAAGATGAAGTACCTATTGTATATGAGGAAGTACCAACTTATAAAAATATTTTTGGAAATGTAGAAATATCTCATGGTGATACAATAGGTGCTGAAAGTACATGTAATATACAGGTAGGAAGTTTATTAAAGGCCAATGATGGTTTTTTGATTTTAGATCTAAAAGAATTGCTTTCAGATAAATATGCTTATGCTAAATTAAAAAAAGTTTTAAAAGAAAAGAAATTTACTTTTGAAAATAATGGAGGTCTTATTAGTCTTTTAGCTTATGAAAGTTTTAAAGGAGAACCTATACCTATAAATGTTAAAATTGTTTTAATAGGAGGGTATAAGTACTTCCATTTACTATATAGTTATGATTCAGATTTTAAGGAACTATTTAAAATATATCTTCAAGGTGAACATTTAATTCCAATTGATTCAGAGGCTAAAGAAGCGCTTATTCAAAATATGCTGTATATGTGTAAAAAATATAAATGCAAGCCTCTAACTAATAAAGCTATAAAAGAGGTAGCTAGAATATTCTCAAAGGATAGTGAGAGAAGAGATAAATTATATTTTGATAATGATAAGTTAAAAGATATAATGATCTTTTCAAGTGCTTATGCTATAGATAAAGGGAAAAGAAGTATAGAACTTAATGATATAATGAATGTTTCTTATAAAGAGGAATTAATAGAAAAATATATTAGAGATGAATATAAAGATGGAGAAATATTATTAAATTTAAAGGATAGTAGAGTAGGAGAAGTAAATGCTCTTTCTGTAATTGATTTAAATCATACTAAATTTGGCAAACCAATGAGAATAACTTGTACCTGTTCTAGAGGAAATGGAAGAATTATTGATGCTCAGAAAGAAAGTAACTTAAGTGGAAAGATTCATAGTAAAACTTTAAGCATATTAAAAGGTTTTTTGAATTCATTTATGGGAGGGTATAATGATATTCCTGTAGATTTTAATATTAGTTTTGAACAAATTTATGGTGTAGTTGAAGGGGATAGTGCATCTGTTGCAGAGGCTATGGCCATTCTTTCAGCACTTTTAAAAGTTCCTATTAGACAGAATATTGCAGTTACAGGTTCTATAAATCAATTAGGAGAGGTACAACCAGTAGGTGGAATTAATGAAAAAATTGAGGGATTTTTTAAAACTTGTAAATGTGTAGATACAGTAAATAATAAAGGTGTATTAGTTCCTTTTAGGAATTTCAATAATATAGTCTTAAAGGAAGAAGTGGAATTAGAAATTGCTAGAGGAAATTTCTATATTTATGCTATGGATAATATATTTGATGCTATAGATGTTTTATTTGATGGAGTAAACTTTAGAAATAGAAATATTTTAGATGACATTCAAAAAGAACTTAGAAGATATACAGGAAAAAGAGATAGAAAATAAAAAAATCAGAGGTATTACTATGCCTCTGATTTTTTATATAATTAGTATATCTATGATTATACGTTAAATCTAAAGTTAACTACATCACCATCTTGCATGATGTATTCTTTACCTTCTAGTCTATAGCAGCCTTTTTCTTTTGCTGCAGCTTCAGAACCACATTCAACTAATTTATCAAAAGAAACTATTTCTGCTCTTATAAATCCTCTTTCGATATCAGAATGTATTTTTCCAGCAGCTTGAGGAGCTTTTGTATCTTTCTTTATAGTCCAAGCTCTAACTTCTTGTACTCCAGCTGTTAAGAAACTCATTAATCCTAGAAGAGAATAACTTGATTTTATTAATTTATCTAATCCAGATTCAGTTAATCCATATTCACTAAGCATTTCATTTTTTTCTTCATCAGGTAATGTTGATAATTCTTCTTCTAACTTAGCGCATACAACTATAACTTCAGAGTTTTCAGCTTTAGCATAATCTTTAACTTTTTTTACAAAGTCATTTTCTAAATTACCAGCAGCTAAATCATCTTCACAAATATTAGCAACATATAAAACTGGTTTTGAACTTAAAAGGAAAAGACTTTTAACAAAAACCATTTCATCCTCAGTAAATTCAATACTTCTAACAGGTTTATTGTTTTCTAGAGTTTCCTTAATCTTTTCTAATATTACCATTTGTTCTTTAGCTTCTTTATCACCTGAACGAGCAAGTTTAGCTGTTTTATCTATTCTTCTTTCTAAAACTTCTAAATCAGAGAATATAAGCTCTAAATTTATAGTTTCTATATCTCTTATAGGATCTACAGAACCTTCAACATGTACAATATTTTCATCATCAAAGCATCTAACAACATGTACAATAGATTCTACTTCACGAATATGTGATAAAAATTTATTTCCTAAACCTTCACCTTTACTAGCACCTCTTACAAGACCAGCTATATCATAAAATTCAATTGCTGTATGTACTTTTTTCTTAGAGTTATATATTTTTTGAAGTACGTCTAATCTTTCATCAGGAACACTAACAACACCTACGTTTGGATCTATAGTACAAAAAGGGTAATTTGCTGACTCAGCTCCAGCTTTTGTTATAGCATTAAATAATGTACTTTTTCCTACGTTTGGTAAACCAACAATTCCAAGTTTCATATATATTAACAATCCTTTCTTACACTATGTTTTTATATTTGTTTTTTCCAATATACCTTTATAAATTATACTCTAATAGGTATATTATTTCAAGAAAATAAGAATATAAGAAATGAAAGCAATATTATGCATTAATAAATATAAAATAGTAAAGAATAAGTTAAAAATTATGCAATTACGACTTTTATAGAAAATAAAGTATATAAATAGGTAAAAACAATTTTAAAATGTAAAAAAATCTCAAAAAAGTTTTAAAAAAACTTTTTTATAAAAAAAATTATTAAATGTTTCAATTTATGAAGGAATTTTATTATTTACATAGAATTATAATTATTGTGGTTGAAAGTGGAGGAATGTGGAGTAAAATAGTTAGTTGAGGTGAAGTTATGTTTATAGGGGAGTATAATCATGCTATTGATTCTAAAAATCGAATAATTATACCCTCTAAGTTTAGGGAAGACCTAGGAAATAGTTTTATCCTAACTAAAGGTTTAGATGGTTGCCTGTATGCTTATCCTAAAGAAGAATGGGCAATTTTTCAAGAAAAGTTAAAAGCACTTCCTTTAACTAGTAAAAATGCTAGAGCTTTCACTAGATTTTTCTTTTCAGGTGCTAACGAAGTTGAAATGGATAAACAAGGAAGAACTTTGATTCCTCAAAACCTAATTAAATATGGAAATATAACAAAGGAAATTGTTAGTATTGGTGTGGCTTCTAGAATAGAAATATGGAGTCTAGAAAAGTGGAATGAATACAATGAAGAAAATATAGATTTTAATGAAATAGCAGAAAATATGAGTGAATTAGGCATATTATAAAGGAGAAAAATATATGGAATTTAAACATGTATCAGTTTTACTAAATGAAACAGTAGAAGGATTAAACATAAAAGAAAGTGGAATTTACGTAGATGGAACTTTAGGTGGTGCTGGACATTCCAGTGAAGTACTGAAGAAGTTAGAAAGCAAAGGAAGATTAATAGGAATAGATCAGGATACGGAGGCTTTAAAAGCAGCTAGTAAAAGATTAGAACAATATAATAAATATAATAATGTAACTTTTGTACATAATAATTTTCACAATATAAAATTTATCTTAGAAGAACTGGAAATTAATGGAATAGATGGAATAATGATGGATCTAGGCGTTTCTTCTTATCAGTTAGACAACAAGGATAGAGGATTTAGTTATATGCAAGATGCTCCATTAGACATGAGAATGAACAGAGATAGTGATTTTTCAGCCTATGATGTAGTTAATTCTTACGAAGAAGAAAAACTTTGTAAAATTATAAAAGAATATGGGGAAGAAAAGTTTGCAAGAAAAATTGCTTTTAATATAGTTAAGCAAAGACAAGAAAAACCTGTAGAAACAACTCTTGAATTAGTAGAGATTATTAGAAAATCTATACCAGGAAAATTTCAAAGAGAAGGTGGGCATCCAGCTAAAAGAACTTTTCAAGCTATTCGAATAGAGGTAAATGGTGAATTAGAAATTCTAAATAAAACTATTGAAGATGCCGTAGATAAATTAAATGTCGGAGGAAGAATAGCAATAATAACATTCCATTCATTAGAAGATAGAATAGTTAAAAATAAATTTAGAGAATTAGAAAAACCATGTACTTGTCCTAGTTCTTTCCCAATTTGTGTTTGTGGAAAGAAATCTAAGGTTAAGGTAATTACACGAAAACCAATAGAACCTTCAGAAGAAGAAAGAGAATTTAATTCAAGAAGTAGAAGTGCAAAGCTTAGAATAGCGGAACGTATATAATAAATAGTTCTAAAGTTATGGGAGAGTGAATAAAGTGATAGTATCAGAAAAAGAAAATATATACATGGATAAAATGGTGGTCAATGGTACTCCTATACAAAAAGAAAAAAAGAAAAATAAAAAGAGTAAAATTTATAAGGAACTTAGTAACTTTAAAAAAGAAAATCACAAAAATATAAACGATAAAAAGAAAAACAAAAAAATTACCATGATGAAAAGTGTAATTGCTATTTTCTTAGTAGGCATGGTTATTATGGTTAGATATTCTATAATATATGCAAATCAAAAAAGTATAAGTAATATAAAAACGGAGATAAGTAAGACTAAGTATAAAAATGATGATCTTAGAATTTATCTAATGAAATTTAAGGATATTAAAAATGTAGATGATGTAGCAAGGAATAAATTTAAAATGGTAGAACCAAGTGTAAATAATACATATTATTATGATCTTGGAAAGGATAATTTTGAAGATAATAAAAATGTTAACAAAAGCGTAAGTAATTTAATAGAAAAAATAAAAAATATCCTTTTTTAATGGAGGTAAAATAAGTGGGCAGTAAATTTAAGGACAAGGTTACCATTAAAAGAAGAGGAACGTTCATTTTTTTGATTTTTTCTGCAGTTATACTAGGTCTAAGTTTAAGATTAGCATATTTAATGATTTTTCAAAGTCCGGACTTAAAAGAAAAAGCAGTAAATCAATGGACAAGCGAAGTTAAAATAGCTCCTAAAAGAGGGAAAATCTTAGATAGAAATGGACATGAATTAGCAGTAAGTGCTAATGTCTATAGACTAGATGTAGATTTAAATGCTTTAAGGTCAGACATTCATTCTAAAAATGAAAAGAATAAGAAAAAGGGTATGGAAGAAATAAAACTAGAATCCTTAATACCTGATCTTTCTAAGTTGTTAGATGTAGATGAAAAGACTTTGCATAAAAAAATAGTGGCACCTCTTCCAAATGGAAAACCTAAAGGATCGGCTATGCTTAAAAGAAGGATGGAAAGTGATGAAGCGGAGAAGGTTAAAGCATATCTTAAAGAAAAGAATTTTTATGGTTTTATAGTTTCTCCAGATACTAAAAGATATTATCCCAATAATAATTTTTTAGCACATGTATTAGGAAATACCAATGCAGATGGTGATGGATTAATGGGGGTAGAGCAAGTATATAATAAATACCTTTCAGGTATACCAGGAATTAAGATTTCTGAATTAGATAAAAATAGAGAAGATATGCCTTATGTAATATCTGATTACATAAAGCCAGTAGATGGCAAAAATGTTGTTTTAACTATTGATGAGAATATGCAATATTTTGCCGAAAAAGCTGCTGAACAAGCTTTAAAAGATAATAAGGCAAAGGCAGTAAGTATTATAATTGCTGATCCAAATAATGGTGAACTTTTAGCTATGGCTAATAAACCAGACTATAATCCTAATGAGCCTTATGATAATAATAGGTCTTTAGAAGAAAATCAAAGGATTTGGAGAAATAGAGCTGTTAGTGACACATTTGAGCCAGGATCTATATTTAAAGTTGTAACAGCTACTGCCGCTATGTCAGAAGGTAAAGTTAATAAAGATGATAAATTTGTATGTAATGGTAGTTCTACAATTGGAAAAAGAACTATTCACTGTTGGAAGAGAACAGGTCATGGTACTGAAAGTTTTGTAGACATTCTTAAAAATTCATGTAACGTTGGATTTATGGAATTAGGTAGAAGACTAGGACCAGACTTACTTACAAAATATATTAAAACATTTGGTTTTGGTAGTAAAACAGGAATTGATTTAAATGGAGAGGCTACAGGTATTGTTAAAGCAGCTAAAAATATTAGTGAAACAGACCTTGCAACTATTGCATTTGGTCAAACTAATACTGTTTCTTGTATGCAATATCTAACTGCATTTAATGCTATAGCAAATGGAGGAACTCTTATAACTCCTCATGTAATGAAAGAAATTACTCATTATGATGATGATAATAATTCAGTAGTAGATTTAGAATATAAAGATAAAAATGAAAGAAAAGTATTGAAAGAAGATGTTACAAGAGAACTTAGAGGATACTTAGAGAAGGTTGTATCTGAAGGTGGAGGTAAAAAAGCCTATATTCAAGGATATCATATTGGTGGTAAAACAGGAACAGCTCAAAAAATAGCTGAAGGGGGCAAAGGATATGCAAGTGGTAAATATATAGCATCATTTGCAGGAATGGCTCCAGCTGATAATCCACAAGTAACTATATTAGTTTCTATTGATGAACCAGATCCATCAAACTATTATGCAGGTCAAATATCTGCACCAGTTGGAAAACAAGTATTTAATGATATATTTAATTACCTTTCTTTTAAAGTAGATGCAACAGAAGAACAAAGGGCAAAAAGCTTATTAAAAGATGTTGTTATTCCAGAAGTAAGAGGAAAAGAAAAAGAGGAAGGATTAAAGATATTAAAAGAAGCTAATTTAAAAGTTAAAATCGAAGGTAAGGGAAAATATATTAATGATATTAATCCTAAGCCGGGATGTAGTGTAAAAGAGGGTACAGAAATAATTGTATATACATCAGATAGTAAAAAAGCCGACGATACTGTAGTAATTCCAAGTTTAAAAGGATATAATCCAGAACAGGCAAGTAAACTTTTACAAGGGTTAGGTATAAATCCACGATTTACTGGTGATGGTATGGTATCAACTCAAAGTATTGAGGAAGGTAAACGTGTTACTAAAGGAACGAACATAACCTTGAATTTAGAGATAATTGGAGACTAGCAAGAATTTTTAAAATGTGATATATTTTAAAATGTATTTTTATTCGGCAGAAGCTACTTATCTTCTGCCGATTTTTCAGTATAAACTTTTATTAAGGGAGATGCGGATATGAACTTGAAGAAGATTTTAAATAATGTAGAGTATGAGGTACTACAAGGATCTTTAGAAGTCAATGTTAATAAGATATGTTATGATAATAGAAAAATTCAAAAGGGTGACATGTTTGTTGCACTAGTTGGAACAAAGGTTGATGGTCATAACTTTATTAAAGATGCCATAGAAAAAGGGGCAGAAAGTATTATAGTTACTAAGGATATAGAATTGGAAAGTAAAGATGTAACTATAATTAAGGTTAAGGATGGCAGAAAAACCTTAGCTATATGTTCAGCAAATTATTATAACAATCCAAGCAATAATCTAAAAGTTATAGGTATTACAGGAACTAATGGTAAAACTACCTCTACATTTATGCTTAAAAGAATTTTAGAGGAACAAGGATATAAAGTAGGGTTAGTTGGAACTATTGCAAATTACATAGGAAATAAAAAATTACATTCAGATCACACTACTCCAGAATCATTAGAACTTCACAAATTATTTAGAGACATGGTAGATGAAGGCGTTCAATATTGTATAATGGAGGTTTCCTCACATTCTCTTGCATTAGATAGAGTTTATGGAGTAAGTTTTGAATATGGAATTTTTACTAATTTAACTCGTGATCACTTAGATTTTCATAAAACTTTTGAGGCTTATTTTGATGCTAAGTTTAAATTATTTGAAAATAGTAAGGTTGCCATAGTTAATATAGATGACACTTATGGTAAGGATGTAGTAGAAAGATTAAAAAATACTGATGTAAAAGTAATAACTTATGGATTTGAAGAGAAATGTACATTTAGGGCATTTGATGAAAAAATTCATGCAAGGGGTGTAGAATTTAAAGTTTCTCATAATGGTATAGAGGAAAGTTTATATTGTGCACTTCCAGGAAGATATAATATATCTAATTCTTTAAGTTCTATGGCTGTTGCATATAATGAAAATGTTTCAATGGAAAATATAAAAAATGCTTTAAAGGTTGTTGCAGTACCAGGAAGATGCGAAATTTTAACTCATAATAAAAATTTAGGTTTTGAAATAATAGTAGATTATGCACATACTCCAGATGGGCTTGATAATATATTAAAAACAGCAAGAGAATTTACAAAAGGTAGATTAATTAGTGTATTTGGCTGTGGAGGAGATAGAGATAAGACTAAAAGACCTATTATGGGTAAGGTCGGTACAGAAATCTCCGATATTGCTATAGTAACTTCCGATAATCCAAGAACAGAAGAACCTATGGCTATTATTAAAGATGTTTTAGAGGGTATAGAAAAAGATAATTATATGGTTGTTGAAAATAGAAGAGAAGCAATAAAAAAGGCTATAGAATTAGGAAAAAAAGATGATGTTATAGTTATTGCTGGTAAGGGGCATGAAGATTATCAAATTTTAAAAGAAGGTAAGATTCATTTTGATGAAAGAGAAGTTGTAGACGAAATATTAAAGGAGATGTTCTAAGGTGGAAAAGTTATCGCTTTTAGAAATAAAAGATGCAGTAAGTGGTGAAATAATTAAAGAGGGTCCTAAAGTAAATTTTCAAGTTATAAGTACAGATACAAGAACTATAGAAGAGGGTAGTTTATTTATTGCTTTAAAAGGTGAAAATTTTAATGGAAACCTTTATGTAAAAGATGCAGATAAAAAAGGGGCAGCGCTTTGCATTATAGATGAACTTCACTTAAATGAAAAGGAATTAGGTGATTTTAAAGGTGCTATTATAAAGGTTAAAGATACAAAAAGAGCTTTAATGGATTTAGCAACTTATTATAGAAATAAATTAAATATAAAAATAATAGGAATTACAGGTTCTACAGGTAAAACATCTACTAAGGATTTAACGGCAGCAGCTTTAAGTCATAAATATAAAGTGTTTAAAACAAAGGGTAATTTTAATAATGAAATAGGTCTTCCACTTATGATGTTATCTATAGATAGTTCTTATGATGTAGCTGTTTTAGAAATGGGAATGAGTAATTTTGGAGAAATTCATAA
Source organism: Hathewaya limosa (assembly GCF_030815255.1). NCBI lineage: Bacteria > Bacillati > Bacillota > Clostridia > Eubacteriales > Clostridiaceae > Hathewaya > Hathewaya limosa. The sequence goes on along the minus strand of NZ_JAUSWN010000032.1, from coordinate 8,965 downwards.
CTTAGCATCCATAGCAAAACCAGATATAGCATTAATAACTAATATAGGTGTATCACATCTTGAAAATTTAAAAACAAGAGAAAATATTTTAAAAGCAAAAATGGAAATTACAGACTTCTTTTCTAAAGAAAATATTCTTATTGTTAATGGAGAAAATGATTTATTAAGTACATTAAATGATAATAAAGAATATAAAATTATAAAAATTGGAATAGATTTCAAAAAACATGAATTAAATTACATTGCAAGTGATATAATTAATAGTGAAAATAGTATAAAATTTAACTTAGGTGGTAATAATTTAAAACAAAAAGAGGAAATTGAATTAGGGGTTCCTGGAATGCATAATGTTTTAAATGGAGAATTAGCTATAGGAGCAGCATTAGAATTAGGAGTAACTTTTGATGAAATAAGAGAAGGCTTTAAAAATATAGAAAGCACATCTATGAGGTTAGAAGTAATAAACAGAGATGATATAAAAATAATAAATGATGCATATAATGCAAGTCCTGATTCTATGAGAGCGGCTATAGATTATATGAAAATATTAGATGGAACAAGAAAAATAGCAATTTTAGGTACAATGAAAGAACTAGGTGATAACTCCTATGAACTTCATAAAGAAGTTGCAGAGTATGCAAAAAATAATGGAATAGATATGCTATTGTGTGTAGGTGAATTTTCAAAGGCTTATGAAGAAGGTTTTGGAGAAAATATTAAAAGTTTTGAAGATAATGATAAACTTGCGGATTACTACAATAATATAAGATGCAAAGGTGATTTAGTTTTAGTTAAGGCATCAAGATCTATGAAGTTCGAAAATATTGTAAAGCATATTGATAATTTACATAACTAAAGTGAGGGATAAATATGAGTAGGATAATTTATTTTATATTAATTGCATTTTTTATAGCATTAATATTAGGTCCAATTTTTATACCAATACTAAAAAGATTAAAGTTTGGTCAAAACATTAGAGGAGAAGGACCTAAGAGTCACCAAAAGAAATCAGGTACTCCTACTATGGGAGGAGTAATTTTTATTTTAGCAACAGCTATTACATTACTTGTATTTGAAAGAAGCTATAATAGTGAAGCAATGGTTACATTAATCGCATTTATAGCATTTGGATTTGTAGGTTTTTTAGATGATTATTTAAAGATACGTCATAAGCATAATGAGGGATTAAATCCTAAACAAAAAATGGTGCTTTTACTATTAGTAGCAGGATTTTTATCTTATTACGGATATGCAAATATAGGAACAGATGTGTATATTCCTTTTATAAATAGAACCGTAGATTTTGGCGTTATGTATATACCATTTATGATAATTTTTTATGCAGCTACTACTAATGCAGTGAATTTAACAGATGGTTTAGATGGACTTGCTACATCTGTTAGTTTATTGATTATAACTTTTTTTGCACTTTTAGCATATGCATTAAATCATACCTCATTAGCTATTACAGGTGCTATAATAGCAGGTTCTCTTTTAGGTTTCTTAAGAAACAATGCATATCCTGCTAAAATATTTATGGGTGATACTGGATCATTAGCATTAGGCGGTGTTATAGCAGCCATGGCAATGTTATTAAAACAACCTTGGATAGTTGTAATAGTTGCAGGTGTTCCTCTTATGGAAGCTTTATCCGTAATAATCCAGGTAACATCTTATAAATTAACTAAGAAGAGAGTATTCAAAATGTCACCTATACATCACCATTTTGAATTAAGTGGATGGCACGAGACAAAAGTTGTTGTAGTGTTTTCTATAATAACAGTTATTTTATGTTTAATTGGTTTTTTAGCTTTATCCTTATAAATTTTTAAGGAGGTTTCAAAATGAATAAACCCAAAAGTAAAATGGGGCAAATAGACTTTGTAATGTTTATAACCATTATGATGTTAGTTACAGTAGGAGTTGTAATGGTTTATAGTGCTAGTTCTTACGTTGCATTTTTTTCTAAAAAGTATGGTTATGATTCTATGTTTTTCCTAAAGAAGCAATTGATGTGGTCTGTTATAGGAACCATATGTATGTTGTTTGCTATTAAGATGGATTATCACAAGTTTAAAAAAATTACATTTATAGGTGCTATAGCAACAATAATTCTTTTAATTATCGTTTTATTTTCACCAGCAGTAAATGGAGCTACTAGATGGATTAATTTAGGCTTTGCTACAATTCAACCGTCAGAAATTGCAAAATATATGGTAGTATTAATATTAGCAAAAAGTATAGATAGAAAAGGTGAAGAAATAAAGGGATTCTGGGGAGGAACTTTTTATCATATTTGTTTAGCTGGGGTCTTTTCAGGATTGGTTTTATTAGAACATAATCTAAGTATTGCTTCAGTTATTATAATAGTAAGTTTAGTTATGCTGTTTTGTTCTGGAGCTAAAAAAGCACATGTAAATGTTTTCTTATTACTGGGTATAGTTGCAGCAAGTTTTGCTACTATTTTAATGCCTTATAGATTAAAAAGACTTATAAGTTTTACAAATCCATGGGCTGATCCTTTAAAGGATGGTTATCAGTTAATACAATCTTTATTAGCTTTAGGGTCAGGTGGTATTTTTGGAGTAGGTTTAGGTCAATCAAGACAAAAATGTTTTTACATACCAGAACCACACAATGATTTTATATTCTCTGTTATAGGAGAAGAATTAGGATTAATAGGATGCTTGTTTATAATCATTTTATATTTAATTTTTTTATGGAGAGGTATTAGAGCAGCACTTAATGCAAAGGATACTTATGGTACAGCTTTGGCGATCGGAATAACATCTGTTGTAGCCGTTCAAGCAATCATTAACATTGCAGTTGTATCTGGATCTATGCCAGTTACAGGGGTTCCTCTTCCTTTCATAAGTTACGGAGGTTCTTCTTTAATATTTAATATGTTTGCTATGGGTATATTATTGAATATAACAAGACAATTAGAAGTAAAAAAGGTAAAATAATAATTAATAAATAAAAAAGTAAAGACGTACTTAAGTACGTCTTTACTTTTTTGTGAAGTTTAAAGAAAAAAAGTAATAAATAATTAAATCTTTAGTAGCATTTTTTTGATGAAATAAAATTTATTAAGTGATATTATATAATTATATGCAATTAAAAAAAATGTGTTTGGTGGTTAAATATGAAAAATAAAAGTAAGACTATAAACCTTTCGAAAACATTAGATAAAGGAAAGTATATTATAGAAAACAAAGATAAGTTACTTAAGAGAAGAAGAAGAAGAAGAAAACAAAAAAGAATAATTTTGATTACTATCTTATTAAGTACAATCTTAATTACTATGGCTGTAAAGTTACCTTATTTTAATATTACTTCAGTTAAAGTACAAGGAAATAAAAATGCATCTATTGATGAAATAAAAAAAGAAGCTAATAGTGTATTAAATCAAAACATTTTTTTATTTAGTGGAAAAGAAATAAAACAAAAGTTAATAGGTAATAAGTATATACATGATGTGAAAGTTAATAAAAAATTACCCAATAAAGTAACAATCAATATAGAAGAGAGAGAAGCAAGTTTTTATGTTAAACAAGAAAAGGAATATTTAATTACAGATGTTAAGGGAAATGTTTTAGAGAAAAGAAATAATATTAAGGGAATGTCTTTAGTAGAATTAGAGGGATTTAAAGAAATTGATATAAAAGATAATACTTTAATGTTTAAGTCCGATAGGCAAGAAAAGGTTTTACAAGCAATTCTTGATTTATTAAATAAAAACATGTCTAATATAAAAATAACAGCTATAAATTTAAATGATGTCTACAATATTGTAGTAAAATCTAAAAATATACAAATTATTTTAGGTAATGAATATAATTTACGTGAAAAATTAAATAAAGGTATTAATATTATAAATTTACATAAAATAAAAGATAAAAAAGGTTATATTGATGTAAGTTATGAAGGAAATCCAATAGTTTTTACAGAATAATGGAGGTAAGGAATATTTATGAAAAAAGTGTGGGGTAAAATTGCTATAGCTTTTGTTTTTGCAGTATTAGGATTTTTAATAACTTATCAACTTAAGATTAGTTATAAACAGACGAAAAATATAGATGTAACAAATGAAAATGCCGAAATAGTAAAAGAAAATGAAGTTTTAGAAAAACAAAAAAAAGAATATCAAAATAAACTAAATGAATTACAAAATAAAGTTAATGAGTATGAGAAAACTACAGTAGGAAAAAATAAGTATAGTAAAATGATGTTAGAGCAGTTAGACAGTTTAAAACAACAAAATGGTCTTGTAGATTTACAGGGAATAGGGTTGGTTATGTATATAACCCCTAAAAACTCTATATTTGCAAGCGACAATATGGAAAAACCTATTTCAGATGAAGCATTGCTTAAATTAGTAAATGAGTTTTATGCGGCAGAAGCAGAAGCTATTTCTATAAATGATATTAGAATTACATCCAGAACGGGAATAAGAGTAGCATCTAATGCGATTAGAATTAATAATGAAAAAATTCCTTTTGATAAACAAGTAGTTATTAAAGTAATAGGAAATCAAAAGGTGTTAGAAAGTGCCCTTAGTTTTCCAGGAAATATTCCAGATACACTATCAAGAAATTGTGATATAAAATGGGAATTAAAAAATGATGTAGTTATAAAGAAGGATACTACTCAAGAGTTAGAATTTAAATATGCAAGACCTACAAAAAAGGAGTAATGATAAAGTATGATAGCTTTTGTTGGATTATTAGTTGGTGTTTTAATTGGACTTGTGTGGCAAATAAACATTCCAATTAAATTTGCACCTTATATATCAGTTGCTATATTTGCATGTATTGACTCTGTTTTTGGTGGATTAAGAGCCAAAATGGAAAAAATGTTTAAACCAGATATTTTTATTTCAGGTTTTTTTGGAAATGCTATTATAGCGGTTATATTAGTTTATTTAGGGGATAAGTTAGGACTCCCTATTTATCTTGCAGCAGTCATTGTATTTGGAGGAAGAATTCTAAATAATTTTGCTAGTATTAGAAGAATTCTACTTAATAGAATAAATGGTAATAAAAATTAACATGCTTACCTTGAGAATGGTAATAGAAATCAAGAGGTGCTCATATGAAAAAAAATGAGGCTACAGTGTTTGTATTTATTGCATCGGTAATAATAGGAATATTAATTTCTATGAATCTTAGTTTTGGAGAAAAAAACAAGGTATTTTTGAATATAGAACAATTTAATGATGCTTATAATAAAAGAAATAAAATGTACAAAGAAATTTCAGGTTTAAAAGAGGAAATTTCTAAAATTGAAAAAAAATTGAATAAATATAATCTGGAAAGTAATGATATAACGGCGGTTAATAAAGAGATAGAAAAAGAAATACAAAAAAATAAGGAATATTTTGGATTAGGTGCTGTAGAGGGAGAAGGAATAAGAATTACGGTAAATGATGCAAAAGAAAGCGACTTTAATGAGTACTACATGATACTAAACTTAGTACATGATACGGATATTTGGTTTTTACTTAATGAATTAAGAGTTGCAGGGGCAGAAGCTATTGCAATAAATGGAAATAGGGTTGTAGGTGATACTTATAGTTATTGTTGGGGTACTTACATAAAAATAGGTGGAGTTAATACGGTAGCCCCTTTTTATATAGATGTTATAGGAAATCAAGTAGCTCTTAAGGATTATTTATCAAAGGAGAGTAATCACGTAAAAAATTTACAATTTAGAAAAATTAGAGTTAATATCGAAGAAGATAAGAATATAAAAATACCGGCTTATGAAGGTAAAGTGAAATTTGATTATGCAAAAGAAAAAAAATAAATATTAGTGAAAAAATTAAAGAAAAAAAAAGGGATTTTGAGGTAAATAGAGAATATAAACTTTAAGGAGTAAAAAGTATTAGTATTATTTTAGGAGGCACGAAGTTGGTTGTTAAGGAAAATTTAGAAAATATAAAGAAAAATATTCCCGAGAATGTTACCTTAATATGTGTTTCAAAGACTAAACCTGTAGAACTTATAAAAGAAGCTTATGACTTAGGGGAAAGAAACTTTGGGGAAAATAAAGTTCAAGAATTAGTTGAAAAATACGAAGAATTACCTAAAAATATAAAATGGCATTTAATTGGTAATTTGCAAAAAAACAAAGTAAAATATATAGTAGATAAAATACATTTACTCCATTCTTTAGACAATGTCGAATTATTACAGGAACTTGAAAAAAGATGTGCACAAAAACAATGTTTAGTAAATGCTTTAATTCAAGTAAATATAGGTAGAGAAGAATCAAAGCATGGAGTTTTAGAAGAAGATTTGGAAGAACTTTTAGATTACTGTAAAGAAGCTAAATATGTTCATATAAAAGGTCTTATGTTTATAATTCCGAAAGGCGATGAAGAGAACTGTAGACATTATTTTAAAAAATCCAAACAATTATTTTTAAAATTAAAAGATAAAAATATTAACAATGTTTCTATGGAAATTTTATCTATGGGTATGACCAATGATTATATGTGGGCAATAGAAGAAGGGTCAACTATGGTAAGAATAGGTCAAGGTATTTTCGGAAAAAGAATATATAAAAATTTATAAAATTATTAGGAGGTAAATAATATGTCAGCAAAGGTATTTAACAAAATTATGGATATGTTTTGTCTTGATGACGAAGTAGATGAAGTAGAAGAAGTATGTGATAAAGAAGATGAAGTAGCAGCAGAGGAAGAAGAATTTGAAAATCTTCCAAGAAGTTCTTCTTATAAAAGTAGCGCTAAGGTTGTAAATCTTCCAACAGCTAGTAATAGACCAAAAGTAGTAATTGCTAAGCCTTATGATTTTGATGAAGCTGCTACTATTTGTGATCACTTAAAGAATAATAGAATAGTGGTTATAAATACTAAAGCTTTAGAATTAAAAATAGGACAAAGATTATTAGATTTTATAGGTGGAGCTAGTTATGTATTAGGAGGTCAAATACAAGAAGTTGAAAAAGGTATATATTTATTAATGCCTTCTAATGTAGAAGTAAGTAATACATTAAAGTATGAACTACAAAATAAAGGAGTATTTAGCTTTATAAAATAAAGGAGAAACTGTATATGGGAATTCTAATACGCGGTATATATACTCTACTTTATATAATAGAAGTAAGTATAATTATAGATGCTCTTTTAAGTTGGGTTCCAATGAATGAGAATAAATTTACTTTTATTATAAGAGAAATAGCAAGCCCATTTTTATATTTAGGAAGAAAACTACAAGATAGGATATTACCTAATAGTCCTATAGATTTTTCTCCTATTGTAGGTCTTTTTACAATTGGAATAATTCGTATGCTTATTAGAGCAATTTTTTAGAGGACGCTATGAATAAGAAAGAATTTTTAAATGAATTTAATTATGGGGATAAAGAATTTTTAGGATCTATTTATGATAAATATATTCTTGCAACAAAAACGAATAAGAATATATTTGTAAATGAGTTTTTAAATCCTAGTATATGGAATAAGTTATATAAGTTATCTATAAACTCTCAAGTTAATATAGCATTTTGGAGTTCTTATGAAGAATGTGAAAGGAAACTTGTTATGTTCTATACAGAATATTTATATGACGAGTTTCCTGTAAATATACTTAGAATTAGGAACAAGTCAAATAAATTTGTAACGCTTAATCATAGAGATTATTTAGGGGCCTTAATGTCTTTAGGAATAAAAAGAGAAAAATTAGGTGATCTTGTGGTTAGAGAAAACATTTGCTATGTTCCAGTTTTACAAGAGGTTTCACAGTACATAATTTATAATTTAGATACTATTGGAAAAGCTTCCTGTGAAGTTGAAATTTTTTCAGAGGAAGATATAGAGTTTCCAAATCCTATATTTAAAGAACTAAATATTCTTACTACATCTATGAGATTAGATTGTGTAGTAAGTGCCTTAACCTGTGAATCTCGTAATGCAAGTTGTGAGATGATCCAAAAAGGAAAAGTTATTTTGAATTATGAGGAAGAAATAAAAAAGGACAGACTTGTAAAAGAAAATGATATTTTAAGTATTAGAGGATATGGAAAATTCAAAATAAAAAATCAATATGGAAGTACTCAAAAAGATAGATTAAAATTAAAGGGTTTAAAATTCATGTAATAAAAGGGAGGGTCAAAGCATGAGAATAACTTCTATGGATATCGATAGTAAGGAATTTAAAAAAGTTTTTAGAGGATATGATATAGATGAAGTAAACGATTTCTTAAATGAAATTGCAGATGATTATGAAGAATTGTATAAGGAAAACTCTACATTGAAAGAGAAACTTTCAGGTTATGAAGAAAAAGTAGAACATTATAGAAAAATAGAGGAAACAATTCAAAATACTTTAGTTTTGGCTCAGGGGGCAGCTGAACAAGCTAAAATTTCAGCTCAAAAAGAAGCAGATATCATTATTCAAAATGCTAATGATTCAGGACAAAGGATATTAGATAAGGCTAATAATGATGTGTTAAGAATTAATGATGAATATGAAAGAATAAAACAAGAATTTGAAAAGTTTAGAGCCGTATTTAGAAACTTTATGAATAGTCAAATGGATATGTTTCAACGTTTGGAAATGGACTTTGATGGAAATTATGATATAGGAAAAGGTTTACAAGAGTTAAAAATAGATGCCGTAGTAAGAAATCAAAGTGTACCAATTAAACAAGAACAGAAGATAGAGCAACTACAAGATGATACTAACGAGTTAGACAAAAAAACAATAAGTGTACAAGCTTCGTTAAATGATTTTATTTCAAGAAATAATATAGACATTTCAAAGATACAAAATACAACTTCAGAAGTAGAAATGTTAGTAGATAATAAGTAAAACTCACTTTAAAGTGAGTTTTACTTATTTGTGTGCGCCCAGCATGGGCGCAATCTATAGGGTGAAAGTCCCGAGCGCCGAAGGTGATATAGGCGTTAGCCAATGACAAGGGTGTCCATTGCGAGA
>NZ_JAUSWN010000031.1:0-25716 GCF_030815255.1 Hathewaya limosa | reverse complement strand
TAATCTCCTTTCCGAGGGGGATAATGATTTTGTGGTGAAACTATTGTAACTCTAGGGATGAGATAGTTCAATGTTCATATAACTTAACAGAACGATATTATGAATTGGGGGATGTATTTATGAAAACTAAAAGTAAAAAACAAAAAATAACTAGTGGGGTTAATTTAAAAACAATAAAAACTAAAATGTTACTCTGTCTTTTGCCCCTGGTACTTATAACCTCTTTAACATTATCTTCATTCGCATATGTTAACGCAAAAAAAACCTTATTGAATAGTAGTTTAGATCTAATGTTAGAACTAAGTAAAAATGCTGCTGATAAAGTAACTATTCAATTAGAAGATACTATAAAAAATTTGGATGTTTTAGCTAATAATCCTAGTATTTCAGATCCAAAGGTATCTTGGAAAGTAAAAAAACAAATTCTAAACTCTGACCTAAAAACATATGATCATGAATTATTGGGTATTTCAGATGAAACCGGAAAAATTATTTATAACTCTGGTGATACAATTGATATAAGCAATAGAAAATTCTTTAAAGAAGCTATCAATGGTAAAAGTTACGTTTCTGAACCTTTTTCAAGTAAAATAGATAATAAAACAAAAATAGCTTATTCAACTCCAATAAGACATAAAAATAAAATTATAGGAACTCTAGTTGCTGTTCGTTCAGGTAATGACTTAAGTAAAATTTGTAATGAATTATCATTTTTATCTTCTGGTGAAGCATTTATGCTTAATAAATCTGGTGTTATTATAGCCAATAAAAATCAGAAATTAGTAGATACACAAGAAAATTATATAAAATCTAAAGCAGACAATAAATCATATAAAGAATTTATTGATATAGAAAAAAAGATGATAGGTGGAGAAAAAGGTACCGGAAAATTCTGTTTCGACAAGGTTTCTAAATTTGTAGCCTACACACCTATAAAATTAACTGGCTGGTCTTTTGGTGTATATATTCCTCAAAAAGACTTATTAAGTAGATTAAATTCTTTAAAACTTAGTTGTATAATGGCAACATTAATAATTTTACTTGTAACTAGTTTGGTAATTATTTTATTTAGTTCTATACTTGCCAAAGGATTAATTTATGTCAAAGAACATATGAAAAGTTTATCTGAAGGTGACTTTACACAAACTATAAATAACAAATTTAATTTTCAAAAAGATGAGATAGGGTCTATTTGCAAAACTATAAAACAAACGCAAAGTTCTATAAGTAATATGATAAGTGCTGTAAAAAATTCTTCATTAGATATAGATTCTAACTCAACTAATTTAGCCGCTATCTCAGAAGAATTATCTGCTTTAACCCAAAATATATCCGTAGCTATAAATGAGGTTGCATCTGGAACTACAAAACAAGCCTCTGATCTAACAACTATTTTACAAGATCTAAATGATTTTGGTGATAAAATAGAAAAAGTAACTGAACATATTAATAAAATTAATAATTTATCTATGGATGTAAGTAAGAACTCACAAAAAAGTAATGAAGACATGGAATCTTTAGTATCTTCCCTTGAAAATTTCAATAATAATTTTGTTAATTTTTCTAATAACATAACAGCCATGAACGGAGATATTAAAACCGTAAATGAGATTACTGACCTAATAAATAATATAGCTGAACAAACAAACTTACTAGCATTAAACGCCGCAATTGAAGCTGCTAGGGCTGGTGAATCTGGTAAAGGTTTTGCCGTTGTAGCCGATGAAATAAGGGTTTTAGCAGAAAAAAGTAGAGAATCCTCTACTGATATATATAATATTGTAAATAATTTATTAAATAAAACTCAAAATATAGTTTCTCAAACTAAAGAAATGAATGAAGAACTAAAAACTCAAAAAGAAACCGTTGAAAATTCAATGCAATCATTTGAAAATATTTCCCACTCTGTGGAAGAAGTTACCCCTAGGATTAATGACATAAGCATAGCATTTAATGATATTAATACAAATAAAGAAAACATTCTAAACAGTATCGAGAATATTTCCTCTATCTCTGAAGAAATTTCTGCGTCCTCTGAAGAAATAGCTGCTTCCTCTGATGAACTTAATAAATCAAGTGGTGAGGTTGCATCTAGTGCTCAATCTTTAACCGCTAAAGCTGCTGAAATGACAAATCAAGTTAATAAATTTAAAATCAATAGTGAAGAAAATTTATAATTATAAAATAATGCTAAATTAATAATTGCTGTAAAAACATGTCTTGACAACATATTTTTACAGCATTTTATTTTATAACTTATAATATCTAAATATTCTATAGTTATCTATTAATTATTAGTTTTTTATAGAATTTTCTTTTTTTTTCAACAATTAACTTTATTTTTCCACATCTTTATGATATATATATTTATGGTAAATACTATTATTAATTTAAAAAAATAACTTATTTTAGTTGTATTATTATTTTATTTCACATATTTTCACTAGGAGGATGACATATGAAAAATATACACTTAAAAAATTCCCAAAATTCGAAGTTTTATAGTATTAAGGTTAAATTATTATGTTGTTTATTACCAATAATACTTATAACATGTATAACCCTTTCATCTCTTTGTTATTTTAATGCAAAAAAAACTTTGATAAATAGTAGTACGGATTTAATGACAGAATTGTGTAGAAATGCAGGTGAAAAAGTAGATATCCAATTGAGCAATACATTACAAGAATTAAAATCAATTGCTAATATGTCTTCTATCTGTAATCCTAAAGTTAGTTGGAATGAAAAAAGTAAGTTACTTCAATCTAACGCCAAAGTAAATAATTTTTTACTATTAGGAATTGCAAATACATCTGGATTTGTTACATTTAATAATGGTTTATATGAAAATATAAGTGATAGAAATTATTTTATTCAAGCAATAAATGGAAAATATTACATTTCTCAGCCTTTCCAAAATAAAAAAGATAATAAACTTAATGTAGCATATTCTATCCCTATAAAATTTAATGATAAAATTATAGGTGCTTTAATTGCTATTGAATCTGGAGATAATTTAAGTAAAATAACTAATCAGATATCATTTCTCTCCTCTGGTCAAGCCTTTATGGTTGATAGAACTGGAACTTATATAGCTAGTAAAAATGAAGGCTTAGTTGATAAAAGAGAAAATACCTTAAAATCTCATGCTAATGATAAATCGTATAAGGACTTTATCGAACTGGAGAAAGCTATGATACAAGGTAAAAGTGGTATCGGTACATATAAGTTTAATAATGTAAAACAATATATGGCATATACACCTATTAAAACTACTGGTTGGTCCCTTGGCGTGTATATACCTCATAATGATTTATTAAGTAGATTAAATTTTCTAAAATACAGTTGTATTATTATAACGTTATTAATATTAGTTATAATCAGCTTTGTAATAGTTTTATTTAGCTCAATAATTTCTAAAAAATTGAATTCTATTAAATCTCATATGGAAACAATAGCAAGTGGTAATTTTTCTGAAAGTATAGATAAAAAACTTCTAGAAACCAAAGATGAATTAGGTTCCATTTTTAAAACTATGAAACAAAGTCAAAATTCTATAAGCGATATGATAAAATCCGTTAAATCTTCTGCACTAGATATAGATGCTAATTCCTCTAACTTAGCTACCATTTCTGAAGAATTGTCAGCATTAACCCAAAATATATCTAGTTCCATAAACGAAGTTACATCGGGTACAACTAAACAATCTTCTGATTTAACTAATATTTTAGAACAACTTAATGATTTTGGAACTGAGCTACATGAAATTGCTCAACATATCCAACAAATAAATGTTATGTCCTCAAATATAGATGAAAAATCTAAACAAAGTAACACTGATATGGAATTACTAATAAAATCTATTGAATCATTTAACAATAATTTTTCTCATTTTTCTAGCAACATAGAAAATATGAACTCAGATATAAAAACTGTAAATGAGATTACCGACTTAATCAACAACATTGCAGAACAAACTAATTTGCTTGCTTTAAACGCCGCTATAGAGGCTGCAAGGGCTGGTGAGTCTGGAAAAGGATTTGCAGTTGTAGCTGATGAAATAAGAATATTAGCTGAGAAAAGTAAAGAATCATCAAACAATATATATAATATAATAAATAATTTACTAACAGAAACTAAATCTATAGTATCCCAAACTAAACAAATGAATTCGCAACTAAATAAACAAAAAGAAACTATTAAAATTTCTAAAGAATCCTTTAATAATATTTCAAAATCTGTAGAAGATATAGTTCCTAGAATATCTGAGATTTCTAGCACCTTTGAACATATTAATGAAAATAAGAAAACTATATTAAATAGTGTTGAAAACTTAACATCTATTTCTCAAGAAATATCTGCATCTTCAGAAGAGATATCTGCATCTTCAGAGGAGTTAAGTAAATCAAGTTGTGATGTTGCATCTAGTGCTCAAATTCTTACTACTAGAACATCAGAAATGAATTCTCAAGTAAATAAATTTAAAGTTATAGAATAACTTTTATAATTTAAAATCATAAATTTTAAAAATTAAGTCCATAAAACATCTTATTAATTAAGTATTTTATGGACTTTTCTTGTTCTATATTATATTTTCTTGTTTCTTTAATTCTTGTTTTGCTATTTTAATGGCATCTTTAAAACCTTCTACTAACTTTTTATGCCCTATATTCTTTTTATATTCCATTTTATTCATAACCTTCATTGGTTGTTCTTGTACCTCCGAAAGTATTAAAGCTATATTTTGTTTTTTGCACAAACTTTCTATTTTGTTAATCGTACTATACGCTGTAATATCCATAACCGGTATATGGCTCATTCTTAATATTACTACTTCCGTAGTTTTTTCCATTTTTCTTATAGAATCCATAAGCTTTTCTGCTACTCCAAAGAAAAGTGCACCCTTTATTTCATATACCAAAATCTTATCTTCTACTTCTTTGGTTTCTATATTATTTATACTATGTTCGTTATTGCAACTTTCTCCATTCAATTCATTTATCTGCAAAGATATTGCCATTTTTCTCATGAATAAAAACATAGATATAATCATTCCTATTTCTATAGCTACAACTAAATCAAAGACTACTGTTAAAGTAAAAGTTACAATTAAAGTTATTATATCACTCTTTGGTGCTTTAAGCATTTCTTTAAAAGTTCTCCATCCACTCATATTATAGGATACAACTATTAAAATAGATGCTAGAGTAGTAAGTGGTATGTATTTTGCAAATGGCATAAATAATTTCATTATTAATAGTAATGTTATGGCATGTACAATTCCTGCTAATGGAGTTTTTCCCCCATTTTTTACATTAGCCGCTGTTCTAGCTATTGCACCTGTAGCTGGAATCCCTCCAAACAATCCTGAAAAAATATTAGCCACTCCCTGTGCTATAAGTTCCATATTTGAATCATGCTTATCACTTATCATTCCATCTGAAACTACTGCAGATAATAATGACTCTATTCCCGCTAATATAGCAATTGTAAATGCAGGTTTAATAAGCATTGTAATAGTCTTTATATTAATTATTGGAATCTTCGGCATAGAAATATTTGAAGAAATTTCTCCAAACTGACTTCCTATAGTTGCTACTGGTAATTTAAAGAAATATGCAATTAATGTAGTAATAATTAATGCAACTAAAGATCCTGGTATTTTTTTATTTATCTTAGGCCAAATAATTATTATACCCAATGATAAAATTCCAAGTGCAAGTGTTGCAAAATTAATAGTATTAATATTTGATATATAAGAACTCCATTTAGGAATAAATTCTGAAGGAACCTTATTTATAGTAAGTCCTAAAAAATCTTTTACCTGTGTTGAAAATAATGTAACTGCTATTCCTGACGTAAATCCTACAGTTATAGGATAAGAAATATATTTTATTAAAGATCCAAATTTACATAACCCAAAAATAACAAGTATAATTCCTGCCATAATAGTTGCTATTATAAGCCCTTCTATGCCGTAATTTTGGATTATACCAAATATAATGACAACAAAAGCACCGGTTGGACCTCCTATTTGAACTCTGCTTCCACCTAAAAGTGAAATAATAACCCCTGCAATTATAGCAGTTATTAGTCCCTTATCTGGACTAACTCCTGATGAAATTCCCAAAGCAACAGACAAAGGTAATGCTATAATAGCTACTATAATTCCTGCAATAATATCTTGCATTATTTGTTCCTTTGAAAATTCACTTCTTTTATTTTTTAAAATATCTAGTAATTTAGGCATACTCATTTCTATTAATTTCCTCCTCAAAAAATCGCGCGTTTTCTATTATAATACTTTAAGTACCATTCTACTTTTTGGAAAGTATACGCATACTGGAGTATGCCCATTTTATTAAAAGCTTTAGACTATGTATTTTCATATTATAGTAATTTTTGATTAATTTTAATCAAATTTAAGGGTTTTTACAAATTCATTAATATTTTTCTTATTTTATCAAGTTAAATGCAACTTATATATATTTAAAATCTCTTCATTATTCTATAAAGTTTTTATCTATATAGTCTATTAACTCACTTTGTTTTTTTATTCTGTTTTTTTCCTTACAACTATAACTTAGATATAACCCCTTTTTAGCCCTGGTCATTCCAACATAAAACAATCTTTTTTCTTCCTCCAAATTATTTTCTTTTATAGCTAAATAATTTGGAAAAGTTCCTTGTTGTAACCCTGCTAAAAATACATATTCAAATTCTGCGCCCTTGGCTTGATGGATTGTTATTATAGGAATCTTAGGATTTTTCACCAACATTCTATCAAGTTCACTATTAGAAAGAGATGTAGTTTTCAAAAGTTCTATTAAATTATCCCTAGGACAGAGATCCTCCCTTTCCATTTCTTTTGCTATGCAATAAAATTCCCTAAGTCTCCATATTTTATTTTCATCATTTTTATATACTTCCTTAATCTTAGTTAAATTTATTATATCTACTATAAGATCTTTTGGATTTTTAGTATAACTAGCCTGTTTTAAATAACTTGAAATTTCATATATATTTTTAAATTTAATTATATACTTACTATATACACTCATTCTTTGCAATAATGTTGGATATACCTTTTCTTTTATCATTGATAAAAGCACATCTTTAGTTGCCAATATATCATCCATCGCATCATGACTAGATCTAGTTTCTGTTTCAAATAATTTACTTAGAGTCTCTAACTTATGATTTTTTAAATTTGGATAAAATCTTCTTGATATATCAAGTGTATCATAATAAGTTTTATATTCTGCCTTAGAAAGTTCGTATCTTTGTAACTGACTATTTAAAATAGTTAGATCAAAAGTTACATTATGCCCTACAATAATAGTTTCTTTTATAAACTTACAAAATCTACATAAAACTTCTTTAGAATCTTCCCCTTTTTCTTTAAGGAATTTGTCACTAAATCCATGAACTAATTCTGAGGTACCAACAGTCTTAGATGGAATTAAAAACTTCTCAAATTTATCAATTACCTTTCCATTTCCATCAATTTTAATTGCTGCAATTTGAACTATATCATCTTCTGTTGTATTTACTCCTGTACTTTCCACATCAAAAATTACTACATTATTTTTATCTAATTCTCTCATCAATAACTCATAATATTCTCCATTTTCTTGAGTATTTTTGTTTATTAAATCTGTAAGCCTAACCCCTATTTTGTAATTCTCATCTTTTTCAATTTCTTGTATTGTTTTTTCTCCTATACCTTTACCAAATCTTTTTAATACCCTCTTAAAACTATTATTGTCAAATTCATTTATTATAAGCTTTAAATAAGCTAATACATCTTTTATTTCTTGTCTCCTAAAAAATTTAAATTCATCTACTAATAAAAATTTCAATCTATCTTCTGGACTTAAATGAGAATTTATTCTATTAAATCTTTCACTTAATTCTATGTTAATTCTATTACTCCTTGTTAAAATCGCTACCTTAGAAATATCCTTTAAGTCTAATTCTTTTATTTTTTTAAAAATCCATTGAGCTTCATAATCTATATTCTCTGCATTTTGTAATTTAATTAGTTCTCCTTTTATATTAGAATTAGGAATAATACCCTCCTTATAAACCTCTCTAACTTCATTTCCAAATGCATGTGTTAAATAATTATAGGAAGCTTTTAACAACACTTCTGAAGATCGATAATTTTCATTAAATATAATTTCTACTGGATTAAATTCTTCCTTATATTTTTTCAATATATATGATGGATTAGAACCCCTCCATTTATAGATAGTTTGATAAAAATCCCCACTTAACATAACATTATTTCCTTTAAAAAGTTTAGCAATAATATTATATTCCTCTTCACTGGTATCTTGTACTTCATCTATATGTATATATTTAAATTTTCTTCTCCAATAATAAACTACCTCTTCCCTTTGAAATAAATCATACGCTTCTATTATTAAATCATTAAAATCTAATGCATGTCTTTCTTGCAAAATTTTATTATACGTTTCTATTAGAATATAACCTTCTCTTTCAAGATAATCCGTTAATTTATAATCTGTATTATACCCTCCTATTTCCCTACATATTTCAAAAAATTGCTTCTTATTATATTGAATAAATTTTTCTATTATAACTCTATAATTTTTTTCTTCTTTATTTTTTAATTCATTAACCTTCTCATTAATATTTAAATATATATTTTTTATAGAAAATTCCTTAATTTTATTTATAAAGTTTTGAAGTGAATTAACATTAAATTTATAAACATTCAATTCTTCAATTACCTCTAATGAATCTTGTTCGTCATATATTATAAAATCAAAGGAAACATCTGTATTTTTTTTAGCTTGTGATTTTATAATATCAAAACAAAAACTATGAAAAGTTTTTACCGTAACATTCAAGGCTTTTCTTCCTACTTCTTGAAGTTTTTCCTTCATTTCTTTTGCCCCTCGATTAGTAAACGTTAGACAAATAATTTCTTCTCCCTTGGCTCTTTCTTCCTTTAAAATTTTAGAAATTCTAGCACTTAATGTTCTTGTCTTACCAGTACCTGCCGATGATAACAAGAGTATATTTTTATTTAGGATATTAATAACTTTCTTTTGTTTCTCATTAAACTCCATTTTATTTTTATCCCCCTATCTTATATATAAAAAATGCTATACTAAACATATTAATTAAGTTTAGTATAGCATACTCTTATTTGTTATTCCCATTTCTTCCACACATCTGGTTCATAGCCAACAGTAGCTTGTTTACCATTACGTACTATAGGAGTTTTTAGTAATTTATAATCCTTAAAAAGTAATTCTTCTTTAATACTTTCCGTTCTAACCTTTTTAAGATCAGATTTTTCATATATTTTTGAAGTTTTATTTATCATATTATCAAGCCCAACAGCATTTTTTACACTTTGAAATTCTCCCTTACTTAATCCTTTAATACTTAAATCTACTAATTGATATTTTATTTTTCTTTCTTTAAAATATCTTTCTGCTTTTTTAGTATCAAAACATTTTTTTATTCCAAATATTTGTATATTCATATATTACACCTCGCCTTTATAAATAAATTATATATTAAGGTTTTTCTTATATCAATTATAATTAATTTACTTATGAAGTTGTATAAAATAAACTTGTCTAATCAATGTAAAAATTTAAATAACTTGATCCATAACTCTATGCGCCATGAGTAAATTTCCGCTTAACACATTTATTATGTCCTCATTGTCTATGTATACAAAAAGTTTTCCATTAAATTTTTTTAATTTTATCTTAACTATTCTAGTACTAGTTTCAACATCATTATCGTTCATAACCTTTATAAGATCTTCTCCAATACTGTTTTTTAGCTTTTCATCTTCCTCTAATGTTTTATGATTTTCGTGAACTATATCTAATAAATATTTATTAAGTTCTAAAGAAAATACTTTATATAAATCTATATTAGTAACTTCTACTTCGAATATGGTAGTATGCTTGTCTACTTTTTTCACAGCCTTTATTTCATACTGTATCTTAGACAATACACAATTGTTTAGTTTTTCAGATACCTTAATTTTCTTAGTATCTAATTCAGAAAGTCTTGCTTTTACTTTATTTAATTCCTTGTAAGAGCTTTTACATTTTTCATTTATAATTACATTTTTTTCTATCCAATCATTTTGTTCTAGCTTTATAGATGTAAAGAAATTCTCTAATATCTCTTGCGGTCGTTCCCTCATTCCATTAATAAAACAAATAATACAAGAAAAAATTGCTACTATTAGTATAAAACTTTTAGATATTTTCATCTTCATTGTTATCCCCCTAATTATAAACATATATACGTATATTTTCTATTATAATACATAATTAGGCATTATAAAGCATAAATGGTTATTTTTTAATTATTTTTACTTATATATGCTAAAAATATGTGTAATAATATGTTGATTTTTTACTCTTTCCATATTTCTTCTATAACTTCATCTATTTTATCTAAAGCTTTATGAACAGCTTTTTCTCTTTCTTTTTCATTAGTCCCTGTACCATCTACTAATAATTCTTTAAATCTCTTTATCCCCATAATCTTCATTATATCTTCTACATAATTTAATCCCTTGTTTAATACCATTCTTAAAATCCATGGAATAGGAGCTCCTGATGATTGTATATATACCATTCCTCTTGGTTTATCATCTAATAGTCCAGTTACCTTATCCTCTGAAATTTTTATGGTCTTACCATCTTGACCGATACAATCAATATATTCTTTTAATGGTGCGGGAAATGATAGGCTCCACATTGGACATGCAATAACATACACATCTGCCTCTTTAAATTGATCACATAATTTAACGATTTGATGAACCTCACTTTGTTGTTTATCATCTAATTTATTAAAATCCTCTTTGCTAACTATGCAATTTCTTTTTTCAAAATAAGGATATTCTAATCTTGGAATATGAACTTTATAAAGATCTAATTCCTCTAATTCAAAATCTGAATATTTCTCTAAAAATTTGTTTACAAATGCTCTTCCCACAGTCCTACTTGAAGAAACTTCTTCTGGTTTTGAATTTACAGTAATATATAATAACTTTTTCATATAAATATTCCTTTCTATGTTTACTAACTTTATTATTTTCTATTTTTTTATTTACTATACCTTAATATATGTATTTCTTTTTGGATAACACTGCCAATATAAAAAAGATACTAATTATATAGTTTTTTAAAATAAAAAAGACTTAAATATGTACCTAACATAATTAAGTCTTTTCTACATTTTATTTTTTACAAAATTTATACAACCAATTTCCTGTAATATGTGATATATATCCAACAAAAATCCCACCACAAATTATAGCAATAACTGTACCTTGCCAGTTACCATTTGTACCAAATACACAACAACATCCTAAAAAGGTTCCTGGTATAAAAGATAATGATTTTAGTTTTCCTTGAGCTACCATCAAAAATGAAAAAACTGTAGTCATAACCACTACACCTAAAATATTATCTCCTAGAAATCTAGAACCATATATAATCATCATTCCTATCACAATTCCTACTATATTAGAAATCAAAGAATCCTTTAATTTTTTATTTTGTCCTATTGCTGCATAATAGCTTGTACATCCAATAAACCCTACCCATGTGATTATTCCTAATTTAGTACTTATATACGCCCATACTCCTGATAAAAGTCCTACTGTTATTGCATTTGATAATAAGGCACTCATATTTTTTCTCCTCATTTGTATTTAACAATTACTTTAATTTAAAAATAATATATATTATATCAAACTTTTAACCCTATATAAATTACTTAAAATTTAGCAAAAAATAAGCTACTTTATCTTATAAGTAGCTTATTATATAAATTTATTTTACTATACACCTATTATAAACATAGAAAAAAATCCACTTTTATAATTTTCATCTATTGTAACATTATAAATATTATTTTGATCTATTTCTTCATCAAGATAATTAAGAAATTTTTCAGATTCCTCTAAATTACAATCTGATGCAACAGTTAATTTTATGTACATATCTTTAACATCTTTATAAGATTTTATATTCTCTTGTGAGCTTATAATTTCATTAAAACATTTTTTTAACTCCGAATAATCTTTACCACCACTCATGCCTGTAAATGCCAACCCTTTATTCTTAAATATATTCTTAAATTCTTCTAAAATTTCACATTCCATATCATAAACAGAAATTTCATACATAGTATTTAAATAATATACTGTTACCATTTCATTAATACTTGCTAATTCTTTTTCTTCATATCCTATAACAGGTAATACAAGATCAAATCCATTGCTTAACTCCCTTAATTTTTCTAAACTTTCACTTGAATTTTTAATTTTATCAACGCTATATGGCATATTTAATATAACTATTGAATAAACATTTATATCCTGTAAATTATCTCTTAGTTGTTTAATCTGATCAATGCTTATATCATCATTTAAATCACCTAGTATAATCATATAGTCAGCACTTTTAAGATGTAGTTTTAAGTTTGGTAAATCAATTGTATTATCACCATTAAAATTTACTTCATATAAGTTTCCTATTTTTTTAAATTTATTTCTTATTTCTCGAATTAAATCCTCTTTTCCAATATTACACTGTATAGAATCTATTACTCTATTTGCAAAATTTCCACAGGGTATAATTTTACAAGTTACTTCTTTTAGATTAAAATTCATTGGTCTTCCCCCTAAATAGATAATGCACTAACTGAAAATAACAACTATATATTCTTAATTATAACAACTTTTAAATTGTTATACTACCTATTAATTATCAGCTATACCTTACACCCTAATATTATATAAAAAATAAAGAACTTACCCTATTTATTTTTTATAGTTGAATAAAACACTGTTCCTAAAATAATACCTCCACCAAAGAGTTCTCTTAAGGTTGGTATCTCCCCTAATAAAAGTGCTGCTAAAATAATACCATAAAGAGGTTCTAAACTAGATATGATTCCTGCTATTTGAGTTTTTATGTTTTTTAAACTGCTTATAAATATTGTATGTGAAATTCCTGTGAAAACAACTCCTAGTAATAACATTAATATTATATCTTTAACTGTTACTATTGGCCTTTTTACTAGAAAAACCGGAAGTAATATAACAGCGCATACAAACTGTTCATAAAATGCAATAACTAAACTTGAATACTCCTTTACATACTTTCTATTAAATATTCCAAGCACTGCATATGTAAATCCTGATAATATTCCCCACAAAACTCCTTGAGTTAAATTATTTCCAAGTTCAAATTTAGGTACTACAAATATTACACCTATAAATGTTATCAGTGCAACAAGAACATCTATCCCTTTAATTCGTTCTTTAAAAAAATATGGTTCAAGGAATGTAACAAAAACAGGAAATGTAGAAAAAGAAAGTAACCCTATTGCCACTGTAGACACTTGAATTGACTTAAAAAAAGTTGTCCAATGAATAGCTAAGATTAATCCCATTATAAGTAGAAATATATAATGTTTCTTTTCTTTTAATTTCATATTTTTCTTAAAACAATGTATTATTATAAATAAAAATGTACTCGAAAAAACAACTCTACCTGCAACTATTATTATTGGTGACAAAGAAATAAACTTTCCAAATAGTCCTGATAGCCCAAATAAAAATACCGCTAAATGAAGTTCCATTAAACTTTTCTTTTTACTATCCACACTTATCCCTCATTTCCTTATATATTCTTTAATAATATTTTACTTTATATTTACTTATATATATATCGTTTTAGCAAGAATTTATTGAATAGTTATTCATTTTATTATTAATTCTTAATTTTATCTTATATAAAAAACATTAATCAAAATAAAAAAAGATAAGGAACTTAAATTCCCTATCTTTTTAACTAAACTTTAAGCTAGCACAGTATCAATCCCAACATTTTCTTTTAAATCCATTGTCTTATGAATTTCATTTTTGCAGTTTTCATAAGCCTGTATAACTTCATTATATCCTTGCGTGCCTGTCTCTTTAATACTGTCTGATGCATTCTTCAAGGTCTTGATTACATTATTAGTAGTATCTTTTACCTCACTTGATATACTCTTCACTGTATCCATTACCTCTTTACTAACTGATATTATGTTAGTTTTAACTGTATTAATTTTATCTACAGACTCCGTAACTAAATTCAAAGTTTTATTATAATTTTCTTCTATATCTTTATATGCTGTTGATACATTGCTTGAAATCATATTTACAGGTTTCTTTAAAGAATCAATACCAGACTTTATAGATTCAATTGATTCTTTTCCTTTTTGAAATATGCCTTTATTATGATCCTTTAATATATCTTTAACATCTTTAACTGTCTCCGAAACTGTACTTACAATTTCTTTTACCCCTGACCCTACAGTTACCGCTGTTTTTACTGCTGTTTTTACCATGGAAGTAACTGAACTTTTAATTTCTTCAGCTGCTTTCATTAAATCCGAAGCTGTAGTTGTCACTTGTTTTACTGTACTAGATATTTTAGAAACTGTATCTGTCACTTTCTTACTTACTGATTCTGAAGTAGCTTTTATACTTTCTTCTATAGATTTTGTTGTGTCAATAACTGTTTTAGCGATCTTAGTTACAGTATTTTTAACACTTTGTCCTATTGAAACAGCTGTTTTTACAACACTTTTAACAGTACTTACGGCTGTAGAAAATGAATCTGCTACTGATTTTAAAAAATGTCCTATATTACTTTTACTTGTATTTGTTTCTTTAGGTTCAACTTTTATATTTTCAACATTTTTTAATAATGACTCTGTATTATTGTTTTCAATCTTATTTGAGTCATTAATCTTTTTTTCTAACTTACAATTTTTTTGTACACCTTTAGATGTTGAATTGTACACTTCCTTATTATTTAGGTTTATCTCATTAACTACATTTGAACATTTCATATAACTTCACCCCTTGTAAAAATTTATATATAAGCATCTTAAGATGTCTATACTCTAAATTATTTATTAATACACCATTTTACCTTTAGCTGAATATGAACTTGATTCCATTAAATTAAATTGATCTTCTAAAATATATTCTCCATCTATAAATAACTTCATTGTCCATTTTCCTTGTGGATACTTGTGTATATCGTTTTCTAAATCCATCCAAAACCACATTACTATTGGTTTATCATCCTCTGGTAATTTAAATAAATTATTTTCTGTAGTTTGGAATAACTCTCCTTTTGGTGTAAACCAAGCTGTTGTTACCGCATGTATTCCAGTTACATTAGTAAATTCAAATCTTGTAACAACCTTTTTATCCAACATAATATTAAAACTCTTCTTATTAAGAGCTACTTGTTCTTCATTAATAGCGCAAGTTATATTGTATTTATCTATATGTGTTGTATATTGAGTATTGTTATAAAGTCTTTGATTATTTTCATTAATCATTATAACTGACCAAAGTTCCTCATTTTCATCTGGTAAATAAATGTTCGCTGTTGAATCATTAAGTTTCAATGATCCATTAATAAGAAATTTATACTTATATTCTCCTGGTTCAAGTAAACATTTAAAAGTCCACTTATTATTTTCTTTTACCATTTTTCCTTTATTAGGATCAAAATCATTAAATTCACCTATAATAGATATTGAATTAACTGCTAAATATTTTTTCTCTTCATATTCAAAAATTACTTCCATAATGTCCTCCTAATAATCATTTTAAATTTTCAAAGGATAAAATATTAATTTTTGTATAATTTTTATCCTAATAACTAAAATTTCTGTTATTTAATTTTCGTATAAAGGTTAATAACACTTAATAGAAATTGATAAATTTTTAACAATTATTTTTTTAAAAAATATATTTTTATTTTATCAATACATTTTAGCCTTATTAATCTGCACTAAAAATAAAATTAGATTGTACCTATAAGACACAAGATCTTAAAGATACAATCTAAAATTTATATTATTTATTTAACTTCAACTGATGTTTGAGGATATAATGTTGTACCCCATATATAAAATGTTCTTTCTTTTGTTAGTGGTATGTTTTTGGCGTCTATAATATTTCTCCACCATTCCCATGCAAGTCCTGTACATTCTCTTGCTTTAACATTTATATTTCTTGCATTTCCTTTTAAATAAATTTCGGTGTTAAAGTGTGCTGTTTTATCTTGATAATTACCTTCCCAAGCCTTATGTTCAACTATTTCTTTACCATCTTTATCATAGCTAACTTCATCCCATGTTACTGCAAATTGAGCAACATATGCACCACTATGGTCAAGAATTATTTTTCCATTATTATATTCTGTAGCAGTTGTTTCAACATACTCTGTTTTATTATTTATAGCTGCTATTTTATTGTCTTTTAAAAATGAACTTGTATATGAAATAGGATATCCTGGGTTCTTAGCACTATATACTGAATTATCTTTTATAACTTTTCTTATTTCATCAAAATCTTTAGTTATTACTTTATTGTGTTCCTCTGCGCCTCCCCCTAAAACTGTAGCTGTAAATGAACTTTGATTTAATATATCTTTATATTCTGCATTACTACTAATATCCTGATTTTCTATTAAAGCTTTAAATGCTGCCTTAACCTTTGAATTTTTAGATGTTGTTTCTAATTTTACATAAACTGTTCTTCCATATGAAACATTTGAAACATATGCAGGAGGATTGTCCTTATTCATTCCTTTTAAAGATAATTGATCAAAGGTTACATTATCACCAAATAAATCTGATGGACGATTTGGTGAATCTACACTTACTGTATAGAAAATTTGTTTGTATGAAAGGATCATAACCTTTTTTTCACCTTTATATATAGAATCAAAATCTATATTTAAAGACTTACTTAAACCTTTAAAATTACATCCAAATATTGTAGATAATTGTGATTTACTATATACCATAGTATCTGAATAATTTATTCTTGTTGGTATTGTATATTTAGTTGAATACTTCGAATTCCATTTTTCTAATAATGTATTTATTGCAGAATTAACTGCAGAATATGTTGGTGAATTAACAACCATAGCCCCATCTTTGCCCATACCTGGCAGGTCAATACTTATAGTAATTGGTTTTCTCTCACATGAAACCAAATCTGGTTTATTTTCTATAAGATTTCTATTTGCAAGTTGGATGGCACCTGGATAAGTTCTATCATTTATTGAATCTATTATAGAAATATCTGCAGTAGAATCTGAAATGTTTTTCTTTTCACGTTTTATTACAATATACTTATCTGGATTTTCAAATCCTTCAGCAGGTTTAAAGTTTTCAACTTTTTCTCCATTGTATGATAATATTTTTTGTGGATCATATGATAATCCATAGATATTTTTATCTATTTCATTACTATTCTTTTTAGATTGATCATCTGCACCTGATTGTATTACTTGTCCATTATTCCTAATTGATAAATCACTCTTTGGTAAATTATTTTTTTCATTAACTTTCTCTGTTGCATCATCAGCAAATACGATATTTTTAGTTACACCATAATTGCAAGTTAAACTTGTAGCAACAAAAATTCCTAACATTACTTTTGATAATGGTCTTAAAAACTTATTGGTATTTTTCATTTTTTCTTTCCCCCTTTAGTTTTTATTATGTTTAAGTAATTTTATTTATAAAGTCTTAAAACTTTATTTAAATATAATCATTTGCTTGTATAAATTTTAATGTAAAATTTATTAATTTTATGTCTTTTTTATTAATTTATTTAACTTTTTATTAACTTTATATTTACATTATACAACGTTTAAATTTTTTTTCAATACAATTTAATAAATTACAAGAAATTTTATTGTATTCTACAAATTACGCAGATTCACAAAATAAATCCAATTAAAGAATTTAAAGAAAATTTTTAAACATAAAGATATATAATACTTTGCTGAAATTCATACATAAATACAAAACAAGAACTAAATCACTTAGTTTAGTTCTTGTTTTGCATTTATAATATTACTTAATATAAAACACTTTATTTCATAGTAAATATATGTTGTTTTTATATAAAACTAGCCATACTCTTTCACTTAAACTTTCTAATTTTAATTTTTATATAAATTTTTAAAATTATATTGCACAAAAAAGATACTTAAAAACTCAACACTACGTTTCAAAGTATCTTTTTTAAACTTATATGTCCATTAAATTTATTATTACAATTGAACAACTTATTATTAATTGTTTTTCACAATTATTTTTAAAGATAAAACCTTGAAAAAACAAACTATATCCTAAAGTTAAATCAACTTTTTCAACTGGCGTAAATGTATCTTCTCCATAACCAGCTTTATATTCCTCTCTTTTACCATATTTTTTAGTATAATAAACTTGTTTATTTTCATAGTACTTTGATATAGCCTCGCTAAAAGAATATAATGCCTGTTTTGTATCTTCACATTCTAAAGCTTTTTGTAATGACTTTTTTATATACCTTTTAAAACTTACATAAGAATTACTTTCTTCAATATAAGTTTTATTATTATCTTGTATAATTGATTTATACATAAATATCCCTTTTTCCTTGTTTTATTAACTCTAACTTCTCTTCAACACATTTTCTTCTCTCAGGTTCTAACTTATTTAATTGTTTTTCAATAGCTTTTTCTCCTACCTTCTTAGTTTCTTCTGAACCATAATCCAATAAATATTCTTGGAAAGTTAATATAGCATTAGGCATACAATAATTATGGACCTTACCACACTTAGCAACATTCATAAACTTTTCTCCCGTTCTTCCACATCTATAACCAGCTGTACAGAATGATGGTATAGATTCATTCTCACAGACATATCTTATAACTTCATCTAAGTTTCTCATGTCACCTATAGCAAACTGTTCTTTCTCTGGAATTAATCCTTTATCATATTCAGAATATCCTCCTACCCCTATTCTAGTACCTGCATCTATTTGTGTTATTCCTATTGGAAGTAATTCATTTCTTATTTCCTTTGTTTCTCTAGCAGTTAAAATCATTCCTGTATATGGTACAGATAGCCTTAATATTGCTATAACTTTCTTAAAATCTTCATCAGATACCTTATATTTAGGATTTTGAGTAAATGGAACATCTAAAGCTTCCTCTATTCTTGGGAAAGAAATTGTATGAGGACCTACGCCATTAAACATTTTTTCCAAATGTATAGTATGATATATAAGTCCCATTACTTCAAATCTCCAATCATAAAGTCCAAATAATGCTCCTATTCCAAGATCATCAATTCCACCTTCTGCTGCTCTATCAAGTCCATATAATCTCCATGCATAATTTGATTTTCTATCTCCTCTTGGATGCATTTTTCTATATGTTTCGTGATGATATGTCTCTTGGAATATTTGGAAAGTTCCTATACCTGCTTCATGTAACTTTCTGTATCCTTCCACATCTAAAGGTGCAGCATTTATATTGACCCTTCTTAATTCACCATTATCGATCTTTGTATCATATACGTTCTTTATAGTTTCGGCTATAAAATCAGCATCGTAACATTCATCTTCTCCATAAACTAATATAGATCTTTTGTGTCCATTTTTTATTAAGACTTCTACTTCTTTTTTTAATTCGTTCATAGTTAAAGTTTTTCTAACTATTGAATTGTTATCTTTTCTAAAACCACAATAAATACAATTATTACCACACTTATTTCCAACATATATTGGTGCAAAAAATACTATTCTATCTCCATAAACATTTCTTTTTATTTCATTTGCAGCTTCAAACATTTCTTCTAAAAGTTCTTTATCCGTAACATTTATAAGTTTAGCTGTTTCTTCTGGTTCTAATCTTTGATTATTTTTTGATTTTTTTATTATAGCTCGTACTTCTTCTTTAGATGGATTTTTTCCTTCGTCAATTTGTTTCCATATTAAATCATCATCAATAAAATCTTTAAAATCAGAATCTAAATACTTTTGATCAATTTTTTCTAACATAACTAACACCCCTTAAATTTAATTATTTCAAAACACCCTTTATTTTTATGTAAAAACATTTTATTTTTTTGTAATAGCTGATTTAACATTTACATCTTTAATTTTTCCTAATTTTCCTGTCAAGGAACTTATTTCATCTGTAGTTCCATCTACTATTAAAGAAATTATAGAAATTCCTTTTTCTTTATAGGGTACTCCCATTCTTCCAACTATTATTTGTGAAAAATCATGAAGAATAGTATTTACTAAATTTGCACTTTCTAAATTACTAATAACTATACCTACAACCCCTACCCTAGTTTCCATATAAACCTCCCATTATGTTTCTGTAATAAAAAAATAAAGCCCTCCAACTAAAAACTGGAAGGCTCCTGATAATATCTCATTTATATGAATAATTACTTATAATTTTTAAACAAAAAATTTAAAATATATAAATTAATTATGTTCTTTCAAAATCAAATATATTATTTTCCTTCCCTCTTACTTAGAAAATTCCTTGTAATTAGGTTATTTTATTTTTAATTAAATTCCACTTAAACAGAATGTTTAAATCTTATCCATTCAAGCAGAAATCACTTTAGTTATAATTATATTTTCTTTATTATTAGGTGTCAAAAAAACAATATACCAAATTTGCTGATTTTTCTCTATATTCTCTACAAAAAGATTAACTTTCACATTTTTTCGTTAAATTTCTTTATATTATTTTGTTATTCTAAAAAACACTCTAAACCTTAATAAATTATACTTTTGATTTTTTTACCCTAACTCATAAAAAATGCTACCAAGTTAGATTGATAGCATTTTTAATAATAAAATAATATTTATATTAGACTTTAAGTTTTTATATCATTGTAATGTTTTCCTGTTATATTACTAGTGTATTAACATTATAAAAATGTTTCCCCTAATACACTACTTTATTCCATTAGATAATATTTTGAGTTGTAGAATAAGTTTTTATTTAAAAATATATACTATATATATTAACTACTATTTTAATAAAGAAACATTTGTATCAACTATTTGAGGTTGTTTCTTAAATAGGAATTCACCTTTTCTTACTGAACAGTTAACTCCTACTCTTTCTAAAATTGCATCAAATTCACTTTTAGCATTTAATACTATGAAGTTAGCATCTTTTCCTATTTCAATTCCATATTTATCTTCTATATGAAGAGTTTTAGCTCCATTTACTGTTATTAAATCTAGTGCATTATTAATTTCTTCAAAAGACATCATATGACAAATATGGATTCCTGCATCTAGAACAGCCATTAAGTTACCATTTCCTAATGGATACCATGGATCTGAAATTGAATCTTGTGCAAAACAAACATTTATTCCTGCATCATTTAATTCCTTAACTCTTGTAAGACCTCTTCTTTTTGGATATGTGTCATATCTTCCTTGTAAATGAATGTTTTCTGTTGGACAAGATATAAAATTCATTTTTGATAATGATAAAAGTTTGAATAATTTAAATGCATATGCATTATTATATGAACCCATAGCACAAGTATGACTTGCTGTTGTAAGTTCACCTATTCCATTCATATAAGATTCTGCAGCTAATAATTCAACAAATCTTGATTGCTCATCATCTGTTTCATCACAGTGAATATCTATTAACTTATTATATTTCATAGCAAGTTCTACTGTTTTCTTAACAGATTTTTCGCCCATTTCTCTTGTGAATTCAAAGTGTGGTATAGCACCTACTACATCAGCACCCATTTTTAACGCTTCTTCTACTAGTTCATCTCCACCTTTATATGAGTACATACCTTCTTGTGGGAATGCTATAATTTGAATATCAACAAGATCTTTTACTTCTTCTTTTAATTCCATAATAGCTTTTAAACAAGTAAGTTTTGGATCTGTTACATCAACATGAGTTCTAAGATATTGAGTTCCATGTAGAATTTCTTTCTTTAAAGCTATTCTTGCACGTTCTTTGATTTCATCTATTGTCATATTCGCTTTTGTTTCTGACCATCTTTGAATTCCTTCAAAAAGAGTTCCTGTTCCGTTATTAGCACCTGGCATACGTGCTGTATAAACATAATCTAGATGAATATGTGGATCAACATAAGGTGGTACAACAAGGTTTTCTTCTAAATCATATGTTTCTACATCTTTATATTTTGCTGAAAGATTTGGACCTATTTCTTTATAAACTCCATTTTCAACTAGTAAATCAACTATTGTTTCATTTCCTTTTAATTTCGCATTTTTAAATAGGATAGTCTTCATTTAAATAATCTCCCTTCAATTTTTGACAATCTGATTAGCGATAAATTACTAAATGAAGTTTAGCACCAAACTATTTTATAGTCATTGTACTAAATATACAAGAATATTTTAATAATGCTGTGCATAAAAAGAACATAATTTTATTAATATATTTGTATCTTTTATACATTGAATGTATTTTCTCTTAAGAGTACACTATGGAACATGATGGACATTCCTAAAGATTCATTATGAAAATGTTTATAAAAATCTTGTGTAGAAATGCTCATTATATTATAAATAATGTATATAGACAAATTTAAATCAAAGGAGACTTTATTATGTTCGAAAACGTTAAAATGCAACACATGACATGGAAAGAATTCGAAAAGAAAAAAGATGGAGTAATCATCTTACCAATAGGTTCTACAGAACAACATGGTCCTCATCTACCAACCTGTGTAGATACTGTATTAGCAGAGGGCTTCGCTTATAGAATAGCTGAGAAATTAGATGCTGTAGTTGCTCCATCTCTTTCATATGGATATAAATCAAAACCATTAAGTGGTGGTGGTCCATTATTCCCAGGAACAATAGATCTAAATGGTGCTACATTACAAGCATTAATAATGGATATAATTGATGAGTTTGTTCGTGATGGTTTCACAAAAATATTCCTTTTAAGTGCTCACTTTGAAAATGAAGCATTTATAGTAGAAGCTATGGATTTATGCTCTCAAAAATATGGTGATAAAGTTCAACTTCTTTTAACTAACTGGTGGGATCCAATGTCACCTGATGTTATTGATAAAGTTTTTGATGAAGTTCCATTCCCAGGTTGGGCTTTAGAACATGCTGCTGTTACAGAAACTTCATTAATGATGTATTTTGCACCAGAACTTGTTAGAGAAGATAAGATATTAGATACTGAAAATGCTAGTCCTGCAACTTACTATAGATATCCTATAGAAAAAGATATAGTACCTGAAACAGGAATACTTGCATCAGCTAAGTCATCTTCTGCAGAAAGAGGAAAAATTATGGTTGATGACGTTATTCCAAATATCCTTAAAATTGTTGATAAAGCTTTTAAATAATTTTAACTAGAAAGAAGTAGGGACATTTATGAAAACAAAAGGAATAATTCTTACTATGCTTTCCTCCATTACTTTTGGTTTTGCTTTTACACTAGGTCCTATGACTTATGGTGCTGGAGGAAGCAATCCTGTGACTTTAACTTTTTTAAGAAATTTCTTAAGCTTACCTTTTTTATTAGTTATTTTATTGCTTACAAAAGTAGACTTAAGAATATCAAAAAAACAGTTAAAAAATATATTTATACTTGGTTTCATTGGAAATGCAATAACAACATTAATGTTAAATATAGCATTTGCACATATAGATGTAGGAATAGTAACTCCTATCCACTTTACTTATCCTATATTTGTAACCCTTGGTTGTGTTATTTTCTTCCATGAGAAATTAAGTAAACAAAAAATCATGGCATTAATTATTGCTATGTCTGGTATAGGGTGCTTTTTCATATCAGCTTTAAACTCTGCATCATTAGGAGCTAGTACACTACTTGGATTAATTTTAGCTGTTGCTTCTGGAATGTTTTATGCCTTCTACATTATATTTATGGATAAAAGTGGTTTAAAAAGTGAACCTCCTTTTAAAATAACATTTTATGTTGCAATAGCTTCATCTATAGGTATGCTTATATATGGTCTAATAACAAAACAACTTGTATTAACTTCTTTAACACCTAAATCATGGTGTATATCTACCATATTTGCATTCTTATGTACAGTTGTTGCTTTATCCTTACTTCAAATTGGCATAAAGCATATTGGTGCTAGTGAAGCTGCTGTTATAAGCACATTTGAACCTATAACAAGTGTAATTTTTGGAGTATTATTATTGGGTGAAAAAATAACTTTAATAAAAGTTATTGCTTGTATTTTAATCTTTGCAGGAGTTTTAATATTATCCCTATCCAAAAGTGAAAAACCAAAATTACAAAAGGAAAATAACCTGTAACATTTTGTTACAGGTTATTTTTTTATATTTTATTTTGCAAACTTAAAAATTCATAGATTAATATGCTATTAAAAAGTTCTAAATTTATCATAGCATCATCTAAATCACGTTGTAAAAGTTCCTTTACTGTTGATAACCTATAAAGCAAAGTATTTCTATGAATAAAAAGTTCCTGTGATGTTTTTACCAAATGCCTATTATTTTGAAAATAACATTTTAATGTGCCTATTAAATCCATACCATGCTTTTTATCATATTCTAAAATTGGGCCTAAATTTTCATAACAATATTGTTTAATATCCTTAATATCAGCTAATTCAACTAATAATCTAACAATACCTAACTCATTATATCTAATAACCTTAGAATTTTTATTACATATATTAATAAGTGATAATGCTTTAAAAGCCTCTTTATAACTTATCTTCATTTCAGAATCTGTACCTCTAATACGGCTAAATCCTAAACTAAGATCAATATCCGAATATCTCTGGCTTATAAGGTTAAATATAGTTTCTACAGATTTTGATGACTTCTTTGCATCGTCATAATCATTAGCAAATATTAAACACATTAAGTGATTGGCATATTCCATACATGTTAATGTACAACTTTCACTTTTTAAAACATCTTCCAAAGAATTAACTATATGCTTATTAACATTTTCTATATCAGGAGAAATATTAGACAACTTTTCTAGTTTAAATATACAAATATAATAGAACGGTCTTATTTCTATATTATAAAATTCTGCCAATGCTTTAATGTCCTCATATAGTTGTTCCTGTGAAAAAAGAAGTGATTCAATAAAATGTTTTGCATTTTTTGCTTCTTCTCTTTTTTGTTCTATTTTCCAAAAAATCTCTTGTATAATATCAATAATTTTTACATCCCATGGCATTGTAAATAATGGTAGATGCTCTTCATTTGCTCTATCTATAACCTTTTTATCTATTTTATCTACATGCATACTATCAATTAAAATTACAATACCTGAAAGTTTTTTATTAATACATTCTTCTAATAAAGATAATAAATTATCATGCTCTTCTTGTATTCCTGTATATGTAATAAATAATAATTCCCCACCGTAAAGCCACTCAGAAATAGATTCTGTCATTCTTGCATATGGCCAAGAAATTTCACGGTTTAATCCACTTTCTCCAGCTATTAAATTTGCCTTTGAAAAATATTCAAGCTTAAATAAATCCTTGCAACAAAGAGTCATAAACTCTCCCCTTCTTCCTAGTAAATGAAATCTTTTATACTCTACAACTTTATTTTGCTTCCTACATTTTAACATTTTATTTAAAGATGTACTAGATTTTTATAAGTTATTTTTAAATATAATTCTCTTTTTATAAGAAATCTTAAACATTAAAATATTTTATATAAAATTAAGGGGCTGTCGCATTAGCATAAAAATTTATACTAACGCGGCAGCGTTTTTTTGTGTTTTATAGAAAATTTAATGATAGTTCACCGCCTATAAG
>NZ_JAUSWN010000030.1:0-28579 GCF_030815255.1 Hathewaya limosa | reverse complement strand
GAGGACGAAACCTCATAAAACTAGGTCTTCCGACCCATAAAGCATGGGAGTACGCAAATACAAGAAAAGGCTATTGGAGAATATCCAAAAGCCCAGTTCTTGACACAATCTTAAACAACAAATATATTGAAAACCTTGGTTACAGAAGTATATCTAAAGGATATCAGCTAATACATAATTCTTAATGAACCGCCGTATACCGAACGGTCAATGTCATCAACTTAAGTTGTCATAAGTTTACAATTATAAAGTTGGATTAAAAATCATACATATATTTGTAAATAAAAAAGTGTGTAAAAAACCTTTGTGCAACATATTCTTTAATGTTATCCATTGTGACTTAATAATATATTTTTCTTTCAAAGTGCTACTATATAGGTATAACTTAAATAAACTTACATCATTTTTGAAGTAAATTTAATTTACACTTTCATAAAGTTGAATTGATTTTAATTGTTTTATAATGAGCGTTTACAATTAGCTTTATATTTGCACCTCGAAACACTATCTTTCCTTGGATATTGCCTTCCAAGTCTTATAGGAATAGTATTTTGAGAGGCTTGTTTCATTATATTTTTGAACATCTTCGTCCTTTTTCCCCTGTCTTTTTCAAGCATCATTATTATTAATTTATCTTTCAGACTTCCAATCAAAATATTTAAATTAGTTTTATACTCATGCTTTAGATTTTTTCCTTTATTCTTTTCTTTAATAATTTTATCACTTTCTTGTCTAGCTAATTCAATCATATTTGATAAGTAAATAGATGCATAGAAATCTTGTTCTATTGCTTTTTTTGTTCTTCCCGTAAAGTTTTCAATCTCTAATCTATTCTTTAACTCATCATACTTTACTTCAACACACCATCTCTTAAAATATAATTCTTTTAAATCCTCAAGTGTATATTTTTTATCAAGTAAACTTGTTATTAAGATTTCTTCAATACCAGATGAAAGCAAAAACCTTACAACTCTTACAGTTAGTACTTCTTTACCATTTTTTATATTGATAATTTGATCTGGTTGTTTTGCATTTTTTATATCTTTTGAAAAATTAACTTTTGCCCTCATAAGAAATTCAACATTATTTTCTTTCAAGAATGAAAAAAACTTTGTTCCTGGATAACCCCTGTCAAAAAGAATTAATTCTGATTCTGTTCTATTTTTAAGCATCTTCAATATTAACTCTTTTGCCATATTTCTTTCTGATGCTTTATATATGTCTATTTTACTTTCAATAACTATTTTGTTTAATACATCTAATATACAAGAAGCTCTTGCTCTTGCAACTTTATTTTTCTGATTTTCTATATAACCAAATTCTTTTCTTAATAATTTAGTATCTGGTAGTTGTATTACACTTCCATCAATTGCACTTAATCTGTATCCATTCCATAATTTGTATTCAAATTCATCCTTATATACAAGTTCATTTATCTTATCATTCAACTCAATAAATGCTTTTGCTTCAATATTTTGTCTAGCTTTTGAGTAAGCTTGCTTTGTACTAGGATTATCTTTATTTAAAATCGTTTCAAAGTAATTATTTAGCTCTACTTGTAGAGATTTATTAACCATATTTATCATAAACATTATTGTTTCCTTAAATCCCATTTTTCTCTCACGCGTAAAGTGTATTTCTTTAGTTCTATTGGTACATTTAAATGAATAATCCCCTATTAAAGTATTACTTACTATAATTCCTTTATTAAACCTGCTTTTAGTTTTCATTAATATCACCTTTAATCAAATTGGTACACAAAAATGTGTTCAAAATAATTATTGGGTATTTTTTATGAAGTCAACTATTTTTTCACACTTTTTATTTTTCAAGTTATTTACATATTAAGTTGATGACATTGACCGAACGGTACGTACGGTGGTGTGAGAGGACGCTAAATAAAATAATTATTTAGCTCCTACTCGATCACTTAAATAGTAAGAAAACAATATAGTTGGATAAAAAACGTGGATATTTAAAATAACAAATTAGAGATAAAATTATAAAATGTATTATAGCGATAATTTATTAGGAGGGATTTGGTGAAAAAAAGGTGCTATAAGAAAAAATGTAGATCAAAAAGTCAATTTAATTGTAATCTCTTTGAAGGAGCTGTTTTACCTCCATGTACAAAATTTTTAGGAGGATATAGCCCATTAATAAAAGATGGAAAATTTATTTATCCAAATTATAATAGGTTATTTTTATTTTTAACTTATAATTATCCTCTTTCTGAACCTCCAAATTATGATCCTAAGGATATTACTACGTACTCATTACAGCAAAATGCTAATTTACAAATATCATTATATGATTTTTTAATAGGGCTTTTCATAAATGAGGTGCAAAAAGATATTATAAAATATGATAGTAGTATGAAAATACATGATAATAAATATGCAGATAAATTCATTAAGACTTTAATAAATACAAACTTTGATGTTTTTTCTGATTTTATACCTTCATTATCTTTTGTAATTTCGAATTCTAATGCTATATTATCCTTATATACAGCAGATGTGAAAATAAGTCCTATTAACTTTTATATAATTTTTATGCTTAATAGAATAGGAAATGAACCTGGGTTAAAATATGGAAACAACTGTTATGTAACTCCGGATTATATAAATTATGAACTTGCCAATCTTTTTATAAAGTATTAAACTAATACAAAGTTAAGCATAGTTAGAAGTTATCTTATAATCAAAAATAATATTTCGGGGAGAATTTAATATGAGAAAAATTATTATCATAGAAGATGATGAGAATATAAGAAACCAATTAAAAACTTTTTTAGAAAAGTATGGTTATGATACGGAAGCACCAGAAGAATTTAGTAATATAATTGAATATATTAAGGAAAAGTCGCCTAGATTAATATTATTGGATATTAATCTACCTGTTTTTGATGGATATTATATATGTAGAGAGATTAGAAAAATTTCAGATGTTCCTATAATTATAGTAACTAGCAGAGATAGTGATATGGATGAGATTATGAGTATAAACTTAGGTGCAGATGATTTTATAACAAAACCATATAATACAGAAATTCTTTTAGCTCGTATTTCATCTATTTTAAGAAGAACTTATGGAAAATCAATTCCTCAAGATGTATTAACATATAAGGGATTAAATCTTAATTTATCTAGTGGAAGTATAACCTATAATAATTTAAATGTAGAGTTAACTAAAAATGAGCTTAAAATACTTTCTTATTTAATGAAAAATAAAGGAAAAATAGTTTCTAGAGAATCCTTAATGGATTATTTATGGAATTCAGATTTATTTGTTGATGATAATACTCTTTCTGTAAATGTAACAAGGCTTAGAAAGAAACTTGAAGATATTGGATTAAAAAATATAATAGAAACAAGAAGAGGGTTAGGGTATATAATGCAATGAAAATAAGAGAATATTTAAAGGAACGATTGTTTTTTTTAATAGTAAATATAACTTTATTTATTATTGTTTCTATATTAATGAAGGTATTACATATAGGAAGCGGAATAGTCTTTTTAGTATTTTGTATATGGTTTTTACCAATTTTAAGTTATATAAGTATTGAGTTAGTTAGAAAAAAGAAATATTATGATAAGCTAGAGGATACAGTAAATAATTTAGATAAAAAATATTTATTACCTGAAGTTATAGATGAACCTAATAAATTAGAAGAAAGAATTTTTTACGATATACTAAAGGATACAGATAAAGAAATGCATGAACATGTAAATAAGTATAGAGATATGCAAATCGAGTATAGAGAATATATAGAAACTTGGGTACATGAAATAAAAACACCTATTGCTTCTGCACGACTTATGATAGAAAATAATGAAAATGAGATAACTAAAAATATAGAATACGAAATAAAAAAGATAGAAGGATATATAGAACAAGTTTTATATTATTCCAAGAGTAATGATGTTAGTAAAGATTATATAATAAAAGAATTTGATTTAAAGGATATAGTTAGAAAAGTTATAAAAAAGAATTCAAGGGATTTTATAACTAAAAAAATATCCTTAGACATAGAAAATATAAATGGTAAAGTATGTAGTGATATTAAGTGGGTAGAATTTATTTTGAATCAGATTTTAGGAAATGCTATTAAATATTCTAAGGTTAACAATGCCAAAGTTACTATTTATTCCTGTATAAATGAAAATAATATAATTTTGACTATACAAGATAATGGTGTTGGTATAGTAAATAAAGATATTGGAAGAGTTTTTGAAAAAGGTTTTACAGGTGAAAATGGAAGAAAATTTGGAAAATCAACAGGAATAGGACTTTATCTATGTAAAAAGCTGTGTGAAAGATTAGGGTTAGGGTTAAGTATTATATCAAAAGAAGATATAGGTACAAAGGTTAATATAATATTTCCAATGGGAAAGTTTACAGTGTTTTAGAAGAATATTTAACATGTTATATAAAGGAGTCACATATTTTTGTGGCTCTTTTCTTATCTTACAAAAATGTAATGTAACTGAAAGATAAATAAATATGTATTTAGTAAAATTAAAGATACAATATGTATTGTAAGATTAATAAAGGAGGACAAATCATGGAGAATATATTAAGAGTTGAAAAAATAGAAAAATATTACGGAAATAAAGATAATATAACAAAGGCAATTGATAATATTAGTTTTACTGTTAATAAAGGCGAGTTTGTTGGAATAATGGGACCTTCAGGAAGTGGAAAATCAACATTACTTAATTGTATTTCAACTATAGATAAAATTACAACAGGTAATATAGTTATAAATGATAAAGATATTACAAAATTAAAATCAAAAGGTTTAGAAAAGTTTAGAAGGGAAGAATTGGGGTTTATCTTTCAAGATTTTAATTTATTAGATACTTTAACAGCTTATGAAAATATAGCATTGGCATTAACTATTCAAGGAAAAAGTCCTAAAGAAATAGATAAGTTAATAAAAAAGGTCGCGTCTAACCTTGAGATAACACAAGTTTTAAATAAATATCCATATCAAATGTCAGGTGGACAAAAACAAAGAATAGCTTCAGCAAGGGCAATTATCGGAAATCCATCATTAATATTAGCAGATGAACCAACAGGAGCACTAGATTCAAAGAGTGCAAGATTACTTTTAGAATCCTTTGAAAAATTGAATTCAGAATTAGAAGCTACAATACTAATGGTAACTCATGATGCTTTTACAGCAAGTTATGCACACAGAATTTTGTTTATAAAAGATGGAAAGATTTTCAATGAATTAATAAGAGGAAATGATTCAAGAAAAGAGTTTTTCAATAGAATTATGGAAGTGGTAGCTCTTCTTGGAGGTGATGCTGGAGATGTATTTTAAAATAGCACTGAATAATGTAAAAAAGAGTTTTAAAGATTATACAATATATTTTTTAACTCTTACTTTTGCAGTTTGTATATTTTATAGTTTTAATTCTATAGGAACTCAACAAGCTATGTTAGATATGAGTAAAAGTCAGGCTAAGTATATAGAACTTATGGAGAAACTTATATCATATGTATCAGTTTTTGTCTCTGTAATACTAGGTGGGTTAATTATATATGCAAATAACTTTTTAATAAAAAAACGGAAGAAAGAACTAGGAACATATATGGTGTTAGGAATGGGAAAAAATAAAATAGCTAAAATACTATTTTTAGAAACATTCTTAATAGGAATTATATCATTAATTGTAGGTTTAGCATTAGGTATAATTTTGGCACAAGGTCTTTCAGTTTTTACAGCTAAGTTATTCGAAGTTGCAATGAATGAATATAAATTTTTAATATCTATAAAAGCTATAGGAAAGACAACTTTATATTTTGGAATAATGTTTTTATTAGTAATGATATTTAATACAATTAATATTTCAAAATATAAGTTAATAGATATGTTAAATGCATCTAAGAAGAATGAAAAATTAAAACTTAGAAATACCGTGATTTCTAGTATAGTATTTATTATTGGAATAGCAACTTTAGTATCAGCATATTACCTAATTAATAAAAGTGGATTAAATCCTACGGATAATAGATTTTTTATATCAATTATATTAGGATGTTTAGGAACATTTTTATTTTTCTTCGGATTTGCAGGAACTATTTTTAATATTATACAAAAGAATAAGAGTATATATTTAAAGAATTTAAATATCTTTATTACAAGACAAATAAGTAGCAAAATAAATACTAATTTTATATCAATGACAGCAATATGTCTTATGTTGTTTTTAACAATTTGTACATTATCTACGGGATTGAGTTTAAAAAATGCATTGGAACAAGGATTAAAAAATACTACACCTTTTGATGCAGGAATAAAAATTTATGGGGGGCAAGAACCAGAAGAGATAATTAAAAAGATGGGATTAAAACTTAATCAATCTGAAAGATATGTTTCTTATAAAGATTATAAAATTAAATATGATATAGAAAAATTAATGTTAAAATATGCAGATCAAGATACTAAAAAATCTATTTCAATGATGGCTTGGCATGGTATAGATGCCATTAAAATATCTGATTATAATAAAATACAAGAATTAAAAGGAAAGCAGCCTGTAATATTAAAGGATAATGAAGTCTTAATAGCATCAAATTTTCAACCACTAAAAGCCAATGTTAAAAAAATTTTACAAAATACACATACAATAAATATAGAAAATAAAATCTATAATATAAAAAATAGAGAAGCTATAATGGAAAGTTTCTCAAATACAGGAATATCTAATAATTTTTTTACAATTATAGTAGAGGATAAATTATTAGATGGAAAAGAAAGCGAAAGTTCAAATATAAATATAAACTATGTAGGTGATAATAAAGAAACATCTGAAAAAAGAATAAGGAATACATTTATAAAAGTTAGAGAAACAAAGCATGATTTTGATGTAACAGCATATACAAGGCAACAATTATATGCGGAGAGCAAAGGAAGTACTACTTTAATATTATATATTGTAATATATCTTGGTATTATCTTTTTAATAGCTAGTGCGGCGGTACTTGCATTACAGCAATTAACTGAAGCTAGTGATAGTGTAGAAAGATATAATGCTCTTAAAAAAATAGGTGCTAGTAAGAAGATGATTAACAGAACAATTTTTATTCAAACATTAATATATTTTATGATACCACTTGGTTTAGCTTTAGTTCACTCATTAGTGGGAATACATCAAGTTACCCAGTTTTTGGGTTTATATGGTAGTCCTAATATAGGTGTAACTTCAATAATAACTGTATGTTTGCTATGTATAGTTTATGGAGGATATTTTTATGCCACATATACTGGATATAAAAATATAGTAAAATAAAGTATAATTTATAATAAAAAATAGTTGAAAAGTTTATTAAGTATTGATATAATACTTTTTTAAAGAAAAAAAGGGCTGTCTCGCTCTAGAAATTTTATTTCTATTTTGAGATAGCCCATTTAGTTTTAAAATTTATATACTACTATAATATTCATCACATTTACACCAATTGATTACTTTAAAGAAATTAGTTATATATTCAGGACGTCTATTTTGATATTGAAGATAATAAGCATGTTCCCAAAGGTCCATAGTTAAAATAGGAATATTACCTTGTGAAATTGGAGAATCTTGATTGCTTGTAGATACTATAGATAATTTACCATTAGTGTCACTTATAAGCCAGGTCCATCCAGAACCAAATGTACTTATTCCTGTTTGAGTGAAGGCATCGGTAAAAGCAGCCATAGATCCAAAGTCTCTTGTAATGGCCTTAGATAATTTGCTGTTAGGATTTAATTCTTCATTACCTAGGATACTCCAGTAGAACTCGTGGTTAAAAACACCACCACCATTGTTTATAACATCTTTTTTTATATCTTCAGGTAAAGAATTTAAATCTGAAAGTAAATCAAATACTCCTTTTTGAAAAAGTTCAGGGTGTTTTGATACAGCAATATTTAATTTATCTACATATGCTTGTTGATGCTTATCATGATGAATGGTTACAGTTTCAGTATCAATAGAGGGTATTAACGCATTATAAGCATAAGGAAGAGGGGTTAAAACATATGCTGTTCTAGAAGAACAACTATTGTTATTAGAAAAATTTAGATTCATATTTAATTCCTCCATTAAATTAATGTATAAACTTAATATGTGCAGTAGATGATAAATTATAATAGTTATTTTAAAACTAAAAAGTTAAAAGATTTTTTATTAAAACTCAGGTTAAAAAAACCTTTTATTTCTTAAAAATGTATTTTACTAAAAATTAAAAGTGTGCAATAATATAATGTATGTTTATTAGTTAGCGAGGTAGATAAGATGAAAATAGGATTTGATCATGAAAAGTATCTAGAAGAACAATCAAAGTATATTTTGGAAAGAGTAAATAATTATGATAAGTTATATTTAGAATTTGGGGGAAAACTTTTATTTGATCTTCATGCAAAAAGAGTTTTACCTGGATTTGATGAAAATGCAAAAATCAAATTATTACACAAATTAAGAGAAAAAGTTGAAATAATTATTTGTGTATATGCAGGTGATATTGAAAGAA
This sequence comes from Hathewaya limosa, assembly GCF_030815255.1. Lineage (NCBI taxonomy): Bacteria > Bacillati > Bacillota > Clostridia > Eubacteriales > Clostridiaceae > Hathewaya > Hathewaya limosa. Next base: position 20,050 of record NZ_JAUSWN010000030.1, on the reverse strand, counting down.
ATAAAATAAGAGGCGATTTTGGAATTACATATGATGTAGATGTTTTAAGACTAATTGACGATTTAAGAAGCTATGATTTAGAAGTAAATAGTGTTGTAATCACAAGATATAGTGGACAGCCAGCAACAACTGTATTTATAAACAAACTTGAGCGTAGAGGTATAAAGGTTTATAAACATGAATCAACTAAAGGATATCCTACTGATGTAGATACAATCGTAAGTGATGAAGGATATGGCAAAAATCCATACATAGAAACAACTAAACCAATAGTTGTTGTAACAGCTCCAGGTCCAGGAAGCGGAAAACTTGCTACTTGTCTTAACCAACTTTATCATGAATATAAGCAAGGTAAGGTAGCGGGATATTCAAAATTTGAAACTTTCCCAGTATGGAATGTTCCACTAAAACATCCATTAAATATAGCATATGAGGCTGCTACAGCAGATCTTAAAGATGTTAACATGATAGATTCATTCCATTTTGATGCTTATGGCGAAGTAGCAGTAAACTACAATCGTGATCTTGAAATGTTCCCAGTAATAAAGAGAATTATAGAAAAAATTACTGGAAAAGAAATATACAAATCACCAACAGACATGGGTGTTAATAGAGTTGGATTTGGTATTATAGATGATGAAGTGGTTAAAGAAGCATCTAAACAAGAAATAATAAGAAGATACTTTAAAACAAGTTGCGAGTATAAAAAAGGTTATGTAGATAAGGAAACTTTTGAAAGAGTAAAACTTATTATGGAAGGACTTAACCTAAAACAGGAAGATAGAAAAGTTGTTGCTCCTGGGAGAGATTACTCACATAAATTAAAAGAAATGGGCAATAAAAATGAAATATGTCCAGTAGTGGCTATAGAACTTCATGATGGTACAATATTAACTGGTAAGAGTTCACAATTAATGGATTCTACAGCGGCAGCACTTTTAAATGCTGTTAAATACTTTGCTAATATATCTGACGAAATTCATCTAATATCTCCAGTTATACTAGAGCCGATTACAAATTTAAAGTCAAAAACATTAGATAATAAGATGGTAGCTCTAACTTGTGAAGAAATCTTAATGGCTCTTAGTATATGTGCAGCTACAAATCCGATTGCACAAGTAGCACTTGAAAAATTACCAATGTTAAAAGGATGTCAAGCTCATTCAACTACAATTTTAACTACAAACGATGAGCAAACATTTAGAAAACTTGGTATAGATGTAACATGTGATGCAGAATTCCCATCACAAAGTCTTTACTACAATGCTTAATTAATATAAAGAATAGATAAATAATATACAAACCGATTACTACAACATGTAATAATCGGTTTTTTTGTATAAAAAGTCATATTAATTATATATGAAAGGTGTTTTTTTTTGAAAAATATTATTTTAAATAGATAAGTGATTAAAAACCTAAAAAATAATGCTGAATAGGTACTAAATTTAAAATAATTTGTTGAAAATTAATATTATGAATGTTACAATAAAAACGATAATTTAATAAGATGTATGTTTAGGTTATAAAAAATTAAAAGGGAAAGTGGTTAAATTCCACTACAGCCCCCGCTACTGTGAAAGTGGACGAACTTCTTGAAAATACCACTGTGAAAATGGGAAGGTAAGAAGGGAGAATGATACTTAAGTCAGGAGACCTGCCTAAACAGGTAGAAGTGATCCTTCGGAGGGAAGGAAATAGTCGTTTGAATAAAAGAAAGCTTATAATAACATATTTTGGCTTAATTCAGATTTTGAAATTCCCTATTTAAAATGGGAATTTTTTTTATTTTAGTATAAATATTTTATAAAAAAAATATATTGAAATTTCAAAAAATATTGGGAATTTACTTAAAATTACAAAAAACATGTATTTTTAATGTAATTTATTTTAAGACCTTTAAGTTGAAAGTTAATAATTTTCAACTTAATAATTAAAATATATAAACTAAGGAGGCAAAGATGAAGAAAAAAAGAGTTGGTATAATTATAGTTATTCTTTTAGTTGTGGTTGGAGGATTATGGATATATCAAAATACTAAAAAAGATGTAGCAACCAATGGACTTGAAAATCAAAGTAAAAAAATTAATGATTCTAAGAAAAAAGAAAAAGATGTTAAGGATCAAGAGAAAGATATAAAGCCAAAATCTTTGTATGAGAAGGAATCTAAAGATAAAGGAGAAAAAAAGGTTAAAGAATCATTAGAACAAAAATCTAAAGATCAGAACATTAAATCTGATGATACTTTATTATCTAAAAATATCAATAAAGGTAAGAATGAAATAAACATAAAAAGTATTGCAAAAAAACAAAATAATAGTTATCAATTAAATAAAGACAAGCTAGTTGAAAATAAGATAAATAGATCTAAATACAAAAATAATAATAAAAATTATATAGAGAAGGAAAATAATAAACCAAAAGAAGAAAGTAAGAAAAGAGATAAGAATAAGAAAAAAGATAAGGAAAAAGAAGAAAGTAAGAAAAAAGATAAGGATAAGGAAAAAGACAAGGAAAAAGAAGAAAGTAAAGAAAAAGATAAGGATAAGGAAAAAGACAAGGAAAAAGAAGAAAGTAAGAAAAAAGATAAAGATAAGGAAAAAGACAAAGAAAAAGAAGAAAGTAAGAAAAGAGATAAGGATAAGGAAAAAGACAAGGAAAAAGAAGAAAGTAAAGAAAAAGATAAGGATAAGGAAAAAGACAAAGAAAAAGAAGAAAGTAAAGAAAAAGATAAAGACAAGCAAGAAAATAAAGAAGAGGTAGGGCAAGAAGTTGATGTAGATACGCTTATTGAAGAAACAGTAGAAAGTATTAAAAGTAGTAACGAATTTAGTGAATGGGATATAATAACTTTAAAAGTATTAAGAGCTGATAAGGTTTTAAATGAAATAGAAGATAAAAAACAAGATATATTAAATAATGTTTATAATGATCTTAGATCACAAGGAAATAATTATAGTCTTTTGAATTATGTTAAATCTACTTTGGTTATTCTTTCATGTGATGAAAACCCTTATAAATTTCATGGAATAAACCTTGTTGAAAAACTTAGAGACATGGTTAATAAAAAAGATAAACATATTAATGCAGAGTTATGGGGAGTGTTAACTCTAGAAATTTTAGAAGAAGATTATAATAAGCAGGATGTTATAGATTATTTAATAAAAGAGCAGAAAGAAGATGGGGGATTTGCATTATTAAAAGGAATGCATACAAGTGAGGAACTTCCGGATTTAACTGCTATGGCTATATGTGCTTTAGATATTGCTGGTAAGGATTCAAGTGATTCAATAATGATTAAAGGAGATCAATTTTTAAAAAAATCATTAGCTAGATTAGACCAGTATAAAAATGAACAGAATTCAGAGAGTTTAGCTCAGATTTTAATGGCTTCAGTATGTTTGAATAATGACATAAATGAGTATAAAGTAAATAATAAAAATATTTTACAAAATATTATGGACTATAAGCATCCAAGTGGATATTTTAAACATGTTTTAGAAGAAGATGAAGGAAATAGAATGGCAACTCAACAGGTTCTAATGGCTTTAGGATTTAAAAAATATGGGACTAATGCTTATAAAAATTTAAGACCTTTAAATCATTTACCTAAACCTGATGTTGATGAAAAAGACAAGACTGAAAATAAGGAAGACAAGACTGAAAATAAGGAAGATAAAACCCAAAAAATAGAAATAAAAATTGATTATATAAAAGCTACTATAGATAAAAACAATGGTGGAGAAGTGATTTTTGAAAATGCAAAGGAATTTGAAAAAATTAGTTTAATTATTTTTGACGTTCATGACAATATTGCTTATATTAATGATTTAAAATTAGGTTCTAAGGATGATAGATTAAAATTTAACTTAGATAAAGGAAAATATAGAGGGATTATTAAGCTACAAGGTGGAAGTAAAGTTAATATTCCTACATTTGAAATAGACAAATAATTAATTTTAGAATAATACAAATATAATTTTATAAATGAGAAGGAGAAGTTATGAATAGACAAAAACAAAGAATATTAGCAATATTTTTAGTATTTACTATGGTTTTTATAAATATTTTTAGTAGTATTTCTATAGTTAACGTTTTTGCAAAAGAAAAAAATATAAATGAGTTATTAGAGAGTGAGATAAATGAATGCAAAAATAATTTAACAAAAAATGGAAAAAGTACTTTTTTAGATCCAAGTACAATAGCTTTTGGATTGAGGAGGGCAGGGGTTATACCTTGTGACATAGAAAAAAACTATGATATTTATACTAATGGAGATTTTTATAATTTTACAAGGAATATAATAGGAATTATAGCATCAGGTAACAACCCTAGAAACTATAAAAATATAGATTATGTATCTAAGACACTTAAAGAAATAAAGGATATTTACGATTGTGAAAAACCAGAACGTCTTGTTAAGGCAATATTAGCTTTAGATATGGCTGAAGCTAAATATGATCAAGAAAGAGCTATAAGAAAATTAATTAACATGTTAAATGATGAAGGTGGTAAGTTGGTGCTTGGAGTTACGGAGGAAGAAGATGATGGATTTGGAGAGTTTGAAGAAGTATTCAAACCTAATGTAGGAGCCACTGCATTATCTTTAGTAGTACTAGCTAATCATAGAGAAATATCCGGTGTAGAAAAAGCTATACAGGGAATAAAAAGTTATTTTAAAGATAACCAAAATAAAAAGACAGGATTTATACAAGATTTTTGTTTTGGTGATCAGGAAGATAGTACTGTAGTTACTTCTAGATTGATACAGGGACTAGTGGCACTTGGTGAAAATCCATTAAAATCAACAGAATGGAATATCAATGGGAAAAATCTATTAGAAATATTATTATCAGCAAAAGCAGAAAAGGGATTTAAGGCCAATAGTAAAGCATCTGGAGATGGAGCGGAAATAAATACGAAAGAAGTACTTATTGCACTTACAGATTTAAAAGAAGATAATTCAGGATATTTAACTTTAAAATATACATCAAAATTAGAACCTTTTAAGATAGATCTTGGTGATATTCTAAAAGAAATAACTGTAGGAGATAGTTTTCAGGTAGAGCCTAAAGTTTTTGATAAGGACAATCTTCTTATAAAAGATGAGGAGCTAGGTTGGGAAATTTCAAATGATGATATAGTACATCTAGAAAATGGAAAGTTTCAATCTAAAAAAGTAGGAAAAACAAATGTTAAAGTCTATGTTAAATCTAATAAAGATATTAGTGCAACTTTCACAATTAATATAAATAAAAATTGTGGATTAAATGAAAAACAAAAAGAAATAATTAATAAAGAAATAGAGATTTTGAAAAAACACTTTGAGGCATATGGCTCTTATGAATTTTTAGCATCACCGGCTGCTAATATAGCTAATGTTGATAAGAACATCATTGAAGATAAAATTTATGAATACCAAAGCTTAGATTCAGTATTTAATTTATCAAGAAGTGTAATTGCGTTAATAGGTGCCGATCTAAATCCAAGAAATTTTAAAGGTGTTAATTGTGTTGATCAGCTAATAAAGTATGAGATGTCAATTGGAGATAGTAAGGGACAGTTTATAAATACTTATAGTAGTGATAAAGATAGAGCGGATATTTTATCATATTGTATTTTAGCTTTAGATATGGCAGGAGCTAAATATGATAATGAATCGGCAGTTAAAGCACTAGTAAAATTAGTGAATAATGAAGAATATAAGAAGGTTATAGGATATGAAGAAGCAAGAGTCGAGGGGATTATATTAACAGCTCTAGCTAATTATAAAGATGTAGATGGGGTAAAGGATGCTATTAATAAACTTATAACTTTTTTAAAGCAAAAACAGAATGAAGATGGAGGATTTAATTTAGGCAATGGATATTTTAAAAACAATCCTGTTGCTACAAGTAGTGTAATTCAAGGACTTATATTAAATGGAATAAATCCATTAACATCTACAGAATGGATCAAAAATAATAAAACAATGTTAGATTCCTTGATGATGTCTAAGTATTCTGGTGACGATAAGCCAATTAACTGGGGATTTTCTAAAAGTGATGAGAAATTAGGATTAGATTATAAATCAACTTATTATGTATTCGCTGCATTAACTGACTTAGTTGAAAATGAATCTATGTTTAATAGATTAAAAAAGGATACACCCACTATAAATTTAGGTGAAGCTAGTGATATAAAAATTAATTCTATACAAAAGGATAAACTTCTAATTGGGGATCAACTTGCATTGAAAGCCAATGTATATGATAAAAATAAAAATTTATTAATTAATAGTAATATTGTTTGGGAGAGTTCCGATAATTCTAAAGCAACAGTTCAAGACGGATTAGTTAAAGTGTTTGGAGCTGGTACGGTTAATATTATAGCTAAGGTCAATACTTCAAGTGAAGAAATCAAAGATAGTATACAGTTAAATTTATTTAAAAATGAAGTTAAAAAAATTAATATTATACCTGAAAAATCACGATTAAGAGTAGGGGAGAAAGTATCTGTAACTAGTGAAGTTATAAATACCTTAGATGAAGTTCAAAGTGGAAAAGTAGTTAACTGGAAAAGTAGTAATGAAAAAGTAGTAAAAGTTTATAATGAGAAAAATGAGATTGAAGGTATAGCACCAGGAAAAGCAGAAATTATAGCAATTGTAGATGGAGAAAAAGTAAGACAAGCTATTGAAATAGTTGTAGTTGATCAACATAGTTGTGATATTAACGTAAGAATTGAAGGACTAAATAAAACTTTATATGATGAAGTTTTAAATTATAATTTTGATACAGAAACAACACCGTTAGAAATTCTAAGACAGGCTGTTGGAGAAAAAAATATTGAAGGAAAAAAACAATTAGGTATGGGATATTTTATAACTTCAATATTAGGAGAAACTCAAAAAACTGAAGCAGGTTGGTGCTATTATGTAGTTAGAAATAATGGCAATATAGAATCACCAACTGTGGGGGTTGATGCATTTAAACATATGTCTAAAGATAAAGGTATATGTGATATCAAAGAATTAGTATTCTACATGTCAACGTATACAGATGAAGATGTATTGACAGTAATACCTAAAATTAAAATAGAACAAAAAGAAAATAAGTTTATATTTGAAGTGAAAAATGCTTTAAAAAATAAAGCAATAGAAGGAGTAACTTTTGCCGTTGATGGTTTAGGAAAATTTAAAACCGATAAAGAAGGAAAAGTAATTATAGACTTAGATAAAAAGCAAGAGTATTTAATTAAGATATTTAAAGGAAATGATAATCCGGAAGTAGTAAGACAAACGCTTAAAGTTACTAGTCCAGGTAAAGAAAAAACAAATGAAGAATTGAAAAGTAAAGTTGTAGTAAAAAACATAAATAAAGTAACAAAAGTTGAAAATAATAAAGAAATAAAAAATGTTATACAAGTTAGTAATTGTAAAGAACAAAAACAAGAAGTTACAGTTATAGAAGTATTATATGATGAAAATGGAAAAGTTATAAAGTTGGATAAAGTTTCTAAGATTTTCGAAAGAAATGAAAAAGGAGAATTAGAAACAAAATTAAATATTCCAAGTAAAGGTAAATATACAGTAAAAGTATTTGTATGGGATACTGTAGAACAATTAACTGAATTATGTGATACTATTCACTATAAATAATTAGTATAAAAAATATCTTTTTATAACAAATAACTAATTAAAATCTAATTTATAAACGATATATATAATAAGCATACAAACAAGCAAAATATTTTATTAAAAATTTTGCTTGTTTGTTATGTTTAATTATAAATTCATTATAAGATGAAGGGGGAGATATAATAATGAAAAAAAAGCTGTTTAATATTTTATTAATGTTTATTTTAATTTTTTCTTTTGTAGCCTGTGCACCAAAATCAGATTTACCTAACATTGGGATAAAGGGAGAAAAAAATGTAACCAAAACCAATAAAGATATAAAAAATAATGACTCTAAGAATAATAATTCAGTAAATAAAGAAAGCGAATCTAAACAAGAAAATAAGATTAAGACATCTAAAGAGGAAAAGTCTACGAAAAGTAGTGATAAAAAATCTACTGAAATAAAAAAAGAAATTAAGAAAAATGTAGTTAAGGATTCAAAGAATAAATTAATAGATAAAAATTTAAAAGATGACTCTAATAAAAAAAGTATTAATAATAGTAAAGAAACTAAAAAAACTACAAATATTAATAAAAATATTAAAGAAAAAAGTAAAGAAAAAAATAATATATGTACTATTTCTATTGAATGTAGAACAGCTATAAATAAAGGGGTAAATAAAAAAGATGGTTTTACACACCTTCCATCAAATGGAATAATATTACCTAAAATGAAGATTTCAATAAAAGATGGGGATACAGTATATGATGTATTACACAAGGTAATAATGCAAAAGAAAATTCACATGGAATTCTCAGGAGGAGGACAAAGTATATATATTAAAGGCATCGATAACTTATATGAAATGGATTGTGGTGATTTAAGTGGATGGAAATATTGTGTAAACAATTGGTATCCTAATTATGGGTGTGGGGCATATAAAGTTAAATCAGGTGATGTAGTTGAATGGAAATATACTTGTGATTTAGGAAAAGATTTAGGACAATAAAAAAGTTATTACGTTAAAGGAGAGAAAAATTGGTAATGAACAGTGTTTTTTCAGATTATCATCCTATAGTTAGCTTTTCTTATTTTACCATAATAATAATTTTTACAATGATATTTAAACATCCAATATTTATAGGTATTTCTTTAATAAGCGCTATAGTTTATGCATTAATTCTAAATGGCAAAAAAGCTTTAAAACTTAATATTCTATTTGGGTTACCTATGTTTATTATGATAGCAATTGCTAATCCTATTTTTTCTCATAAAGGGGCTACTATACTGTTTTATTTAAGAGGAAATCCAATAACTTTAGAATCTATAATGTATGGCATAATTTCTGCGTCTATGATGCTTTCTATAATAATGTGGTTTAATGTATATAATGTAATAATAACGTCTGATAAGCTTATATATATTTTTGGAAGAATAATGCCTTCTATTGCTTTAATGATAAGTATGACATTAAGACTAATACCAAAATTAGTACATCAAACTAAAGTTATAACGGAGACACAGAGAACTGTGGGACTAGATTGTAATAGTGGAAAGCTAATGGTGAAAGTTAAAAGTTGTATGAGAGTACTATCTATTCTAGTTACATGGGCATTAGAAGATGCAGTTCAAACCGCCGATTCTATGAAGGCAAGAGGATATGGATATGGTAAAAGAACTACTTTTACCATTTTTAAATTTACTAAACAAGATGGAATTATGTTAAGCTTTATAATTTTAGTAGTTATAATTTGTTTCATAGGATATGGTGTTGGAATTGGGAATTTAAGGTTTTACCCTACAATGGCTCGTATCAAGTTCGATAAATTATCTATATTAATGTATATAGCATTTCTTATAATAAATAGTTTGCCTATCTTTTTAGAATTAAGGGAGGAAATTAAATGGAAGTCATTAAAATAGAAAATCTTAATTTTTCATATCCAAATCAAAATAAAAAATCCTTAAAAGATATAAATTTAAATATATTAGAGGGAGAATTAGTGCTTATATGTGGACAATCGGGGTGTGGTAAGACAACATTATTAAGACACATAAAACCCGAACTTACACCCTTTGGAGATAGACAAGGCAATATTAAATATTATGGTAGAAATATATATGAATATGATGAATTAAAAACTTCTTGTGAAATTGGATATGTCATGCAAAATCCAGATACTCAAATAGTTACAGATAAGGTATGGCATGAACTTGCTTTTGGATTGGAAAACATGGGAATGGATTCTCCTACTATAAGAAGAAGAGTTGCAGAAATGGCAAGTTATTTTGGAATCCAAACTTGGTTTAGAAAAAATATTAACGAATTATCAGGAGGACAAAAACAATTATTGAATCTAGCTGCAATAATGGTTATGCAACCTAAATTACTTATCTTAGATGAACCTACATCTCAACTTGACCCTATAGCTTCAAAAGATTTTTTAGATACTATATTTAAAATAAATAGGGATTTAGGAACAACTATTATAATAACTGAACATCAGCTAGAAGATATATTTCCTATATCAGATAAAGTTGTAGTCATGGAAAATGGAGAGATATTATGTTGTGCTAATCCTAAAGACGTAATTAAAGAATTAGGTATAAAAGATAAAGAACAAAAAATATCTAAATCTTTACCAACACCAGTAAGAATATATAAAGAAATTGAATTTGGAGATGAATGTCCTCTTACTATAAGAGAAGGAAAAAAATGGATCAACAAGATTATAAATAAAGATTTTTTTAAAGCAAGTAAAATTAAAAAAAATGAAGTTTTAAAAGGAGAAGTAGCAATTGAATTAAAGAATGTTTGGTTTAGATATGATAAAATTTGTGAACCTATTTTAAGAGATGTTTCACTTAAAGTATATAAAAATGAGATTTATTCTATACTTGGGGGTAATGGAGCAGGAAAGACTACTACATTGTGCATTATGTCTAATCAACTAAAGGCAATTAAAGGTAAGATATTAATTAATAATAAAGATATAAATAAGTTTAAAGGAGGAAGTTTATTTAAAGAAAATATGGCTGTACTTCCTCAAAATCCACAATCTTTATTTGTTTTTAATACCCTAAAGGAAGATTTGTTAGAAATTTATACTTATTCTAAATTGAATAAAGAGGAAAAGATAAAAAATGTTATGGAAATATCTGAACAATTTGGAATAAAACATTTGTTAGAGCAACATCCATATGATCTTAGTGGAGGTGAACTGCAAAAGGCAGCAATGGCAAAAATAATGCTTTTAAAACCTAAAATTCTATTATTAGATGAACCGACAAAAGGTTTGGATGCTTATTCAAAAGAAGAAATAGGGGAATTGTTAATAAAATTTAAAAATAAAGGTATGTCTATTATAATGGTAACTCATGATATAGAATTTAGTGCAACATATTCTGATAGATGTGCATTGTTTTTCGATGGAAATATTGTATCAGAGGATATTCCAAAAATATTTTTTGCAAATAATAATTTTTATACTACTGCCGCTAATAGGATGATAAGACATATTGTAAGTGATGCAATAACTTGTGAGGATGTGGTAAAGATATGCAAAACAGTAAGATTGGTAAAAGATTAAAGATATCAACTATTTTTATATTAGTCATTTTTCCATTATTATTATTGTTATATTCATTATATGATAATAGAAATTACGCTTTAATTAGTATTATATTTATAGTCTTATCAATGTTGCCTTTTTTTATGTTATTTGAAATGAAAAAACCAAGAGCAAGAGAATGGGTACCACTTGCAGTAATGGCTGCTATAGCAGCTATAGGGCGTATTGTTTTTGCCCCTATACCTAGCTTTAAACCTACAACAGCTATAATAATAATAACTTCAGTTGTTTTTGGACCAGAATCAGGATTTTTAACAGGTACTATTACAGCTATAGCGTCTAATTTATTTTTTGGACAAGGGCCTTGGACTCCTTGGCAGATGTTTGCTTGGGGGACTATAGGATTTTTAGCAGGAGTATTATCTAAATTCAAGATATTAAATAAAAGATGGAAGTTATGTGTTTATGGAATGGTATCAGGTTTCCTTTTTGGTTGGATAATGAATATTTGGGCCGCTACAGGTTTTATTAATGAAATTTCCTGGAAAATGTTTGCTATGCTATATGTCTCAAGTTTTTGGTTTGATTTTACACATGGAATAGCTACTGTTGTATTTCTATATTTATTATCTGAATCTTGGATAGCCAAGTTAGAAAGAATTAAAATGAAATTTGGATTAATTGAAAGATAAATAAGCAATTCATAATATGTTAACTTATAATCTATTAAAATGAGTTTATAATTTAGAATGAATATATTAGAATAATATATTGTGGTATTAAATTATATAATAATTTTAAAATTAGAATATAAGGAGATGAAAATATGGCTAGCAATACTACAGATTTAGGAAAAGAAAGAGTAGGTAAGTTGCTATTCAAATTAGCTACACCTGCTATTATTGCACAATTAGTAAATGTACTATATAACATAATTGATAGAATATTTATAGGTAGAATACCCAATGGTGAAATAGCTATGGCAGGTGTAGGAGTTGCTTTTCCAATTATAATGATAGTATCTGCCTTTAGTGCACTTATTGGTATGGGAGGTGCACCCTTAGCAGCAATTAAAATGGGGAAAGATGATAATAAAGGTGCTGAAAAAATATTAAGTAATAGTTTTTCAATGTTAATAATATTAGCTGTAATTTTGACAACTATATTTTTGATTTTTAAAGAACCAATTTTATGGGTTTTTGGTGCAAGTAATGCAACAATAGGTTTTGCAAATGATTATTTAACAATCTATCTTATAGGAACAGTATTTGTTCAAATTGCATTGGGAATGAATCCATTTATTAATACCCAAGGATTTGCAAAAACAGGAATGATAACAGTAATGATAGGGGCCTTAATAAATATAATATTTGATCCTATATTTATTTTTAGTTTTAATATGGGAGTTAAAGGAGCTGCTATTGCTACAGTATTAGGACAATGTGTATCGGCAATATGGGTTTTATTTTTCTTATTTGGGAAGAAAAGTACCCTAAAAATTAGAAAAAAATATTTAATGCCTAATACAAAAATAATGTTAACAATTATGGCCTTAGGAATTTCTCCATTTATAATGCAAGCTACTGAAAGTTTGGTATTAATAACAATGAATAATAAATTACAAATGTATGGAGGCGATTTAGCAGTAGGGGCTATGACCATAATGAGTAGTATTATGCAAATAGTAATGCTTCCACTTATAGGATTATCTCAAGGAGCTCAACCAATTATAAGTTATAACTTTGGCGCTAAAAATTTAGAAAGAGTAAAGAAAACATTTAAGTTATTAATTACTTTATGTATTGCATATACGACTATTATGTGGGCTGGACTTATGATATTCCCAAAAGTATTTGTAGGAATATTTAATAATAAACCTGAGTTAGTACAAATCACATCATGGAGTATAAGAATATACTTTGCAGGTATTTTCCTGTTTGGAGCACAAATAGCATGTCAACAGACTTTTTTAGCACTTGGACAAGCTAAAATTTCTTTGCTATTAGCATTACTTAGAAAAATAGCATTATTGATACCATTAATTTTTATACTTCCTATGTTTATGAAAGATAGATTACAAGGTGTTTTAACAGCAGAGCCAGTTTCAGATATATTGGCAGCAATTACTACTATAATATGTTTCATTGTGTTTTATAAGAAACATCTAAAAGAAGTACTGGAAGAAAATTCAGATACACAAGGCATATAATTTTTTTTGCAAAGTAAATGAACAATCATTCATAAGAGTACAAATAAAAAACATCATATAATTATGATGTTTTTTATTTGTAAAATTCTATTTATATAAAATAAAAAAACCTAAAGAAATATATTTTTCTACTAATATGTACAAATATCAACAGTATTTCATAATATAATATTGAGGTAAAATACAGCTTGAAAATAAACAAGTATAAACTTTAGAATTAGAGGCAATCATGATTAATAATAAAATTGAGGATTGTGATAGTTTGAACCAAAGAAAAACAGAAATTTTAATGAGAACAAAGGATTTTACCATATATTATGATGAAAAGTATAAGGTAAGAATTAAAATGAAGAATGAGGAAATGAAGGATATAGTAGATGTAGAAAGAACAGTAATGGAAATCAATAATTTACCATTGAATAGCAATATAAGAAGAAATTATGGACAAGATATCGCAAATATCTATAAAATTGCATATTTAAGCGGAAATGAAGAAGCAATAAAAATGGGAAAAGAATTAAAAATGCATTTAGAATACAATCTTATAGTGTACAAAAAAATTCAATTTATTTTGCCATGTGTTATATTTACAATAATATCAATTTTATTAGGTAGCTTTTTAGAATTTATGTCACAGGAATTAGCTTATTCGTTAATATATGGTCCTATTGGAGGAATATTATCTATAGCCGTTAATCAAAATCAATTGAAGATAGACTATAAAGTAGAAAATAAAATAATGATAATAGAAGCAGTGAAAATGATGGCTTTATCTGTTATTATGGCACAGATAGGATTTATAGCTATTAAATCACAGATGATTTTTGGCGATATTGATTTTGATAAAAATAATTATAAATTGTTTTTAAGTTTAATAATGTTTGGATATAGTCAAAATTTTATACCAAATCTTTTAGATAAATTAGGAAGTACCTTAGATAAAAAGAAATAATAAAAATTATTAGACAAAGAGTGATTAGATTATCTCTTTGTCTTTTTCATTTAGATAAATTTTATAAATAAAAAAATATTCATGACCAGTTAAAGAAAAAACTAACAAAGGTTAATGGTCTAAATATAGTAGAACAATAAAAATAAAAAGGCATAAAAAATATAAATGTTAACAAAATGTAAATTTTAATAAAAATAAAATTTAACAAAGCACTATAAGAAATTGTATTAATAATTATAAGTGAAAATATGAAATACTTTTATCTAAACAAATAATAAGTAGGAAATTGAAACTTTATGAAATTTATTAGAATAAAAATTTCACAAATAATCTAACAATATAGTATATTTTCATAGTACTACTTAAAATAATAAAAGTATAAATCATTTATAATATTTAAGATTTAAAGTTAATTGTTAAAAAAATAGCAATAATATACGAAAAAAAATACATAATATGGCTAATTATATATTTTTTTAAAGTTAGACTTATATAATTTAAGAATAAAACACAAAGCAAATTAACAAATATTCAAAAAAGTGATATAATAGAGAAAATTGTAGTTTTCGTATCTGAATAAAAAGATTACAAAGAAAAACTTTAATAAAATTAAATTTTAATTTAAAATAAAGTTAAACTATACAGTTGGAAATCAATTTAAGCTAAATTTAAACAAAATAAATTTAAAACTGTTAAAATTTAATCAGTGATTAATTTAAAATCAGTTAGTTTATAGGAAGAAGGGATAAAAAGTGTGTAATGGCTGTAAAGAGTGTTTAAAATTTAAAGAGTTACAAGAATTTATTGAAGAACAAGATCAAAACAATAAGGAATCAGCGTTAATAGCTGTTTTACATAAGGCTCAAGGATTATATGGATATTTAAGTGAAGAGGTTCAAGAGTTTGTAGCAAAAAAATTAGAAATTCCTATTTCTAAGGTTTATGGAGTGGTAACTTTTTATTCTTATTTTACTACAGAACCAAAAGGTAAATATGTTATTAGTGTATGTACAGGTACAGCTTGCTTTGTTAGAGGTGCTGGGGACATCCTTGATGAGTTTAAGAAAAAGCTTGGCATAAAAGAAGGACAAACTACTGAAGATGGTCAATTTACTTTAGATGTATTAAGATGCGTAGGAGCATGCTCTATAGCTCCAGTAGTACTTGTTAATGATAAAGTATATGGTTATTTTGAAAAAGAACAAGTAGACCAAGTTCTAAATGAATTTAAGGAGAGATAATGACTTATGGATAGAATAGCTAATTATAAAAGTTTGTTAGAAATTAAAGATAAGTATAGTGAACTTGTTAAGTCAAGATACAATAATGAAAATGTTGAACACAACAAAGATATAAAAGAAAGACAAATTTTAATATGTGGTGGACCTGGGTGTAAATCAGCTAACTCATATAAAATTATGGAAGCACTAAATGAACAATTAAGAAAATATGGACTAGCTGAATCAACTAAAGTTGTCATGACTGGATGTTTCGGATTTTGTTCAGAAGGCCCAGTAATGGAGATTGTCCCTGATAACGTTTTCTATGTAAGAGTTTCACCAGATGATGCAGAAGAAATTGTTAAAACTCATATACTTGGTAATGAAGTTGTTGAAAGACTTTTATATGAAGAGCCTGAAACTAAGCAAAGAATTAAGAATAAAAATGAAATTCCGTTCTATAAGAAGCAAGTTAAAATTGCATTAAGAAATTGTGGAGTTATAGATCCTGAAGATTTTGAAGAGGTTTTAGGAACAGGTGCATATACAGCACTTGGTAAAGTTCTAACTGAAATGACTCCTCAAGAAGTTGTTGATGAAATAACAGAATCAGGATTAAGAGGAAGAGGAGGCGGGGGCTTCCCAACAGGCAGAAAATGGCAAACTGCTTTACGTGCAGCAGGAGATGTAAAATATGTTATTTGTAATGCTGACGAAGGAGATCCAGGTGCATTTATGGATAGAGCTATCCTAGAAGGAGATCCACATAGTGTTCTAGAAGCTATGGCTATTTGTGGATATGCTACAGGTTCACATGAAGGATTTATCTATATAAGGGCTGAATATCCACTAGCTGTTGAAAGATTAAGAATTGCAATGAAACATGCTAAAGAAGTAGGTTTATTAGGTGAAAATATTTTAGGTACAGGCTTTGATTTTGATATAAAAATTAAATATGGTGCAGGAGCTTTTGTTTGTGGAGAAGCTACAGCACTTGTTCACTCTATAGAAGGTTCAAGAGGAGAACCTACTATGAAACCACCTCGTACATCAGAAAAAGGATTATGGAAGAAACCAACTTGTGTAAATAACGTTGAAACTTTTGCAAATATTGCTGCCATAATTAATAAAGGTGCTAAATGGTATAGTTCAATAGGAACTGAAAAATCTGCAGGTACTAAAGTATTTGCTTTAGCAGGTAAAATAAATAACGTAGGTCTTGTTGAAGTACCTATGGGAATTCCACTAAAGGATATAATTTATGAAATTGGTGGAGGAATAAAAGATGATAAGAAGTTAAAAGCTATTCAAACAGGTGGACCATCAGGTGGATGTATTCCAGAAGATTACATAGATATACCTATTGAATATGATACTTTAACTGATATAGGATCAATGATGGGGTCTGGTGGAATGATAGTACTAGACGAAAGTAACTGTATGGTTGATGTTGCTAAATTCTATTTGGAGTTTACTGTAGATGAATCTTGTGGTAAGTGTACACCTTGTAGAGTAGGTAATAAGAGACTTTTAGAATTATTAAACAAAATAACAGAGGGTAAGGCTACTGAGGAAGATTTAGAGAATATGGAAAATCTTTGTCATGTTATAGCAGATACTTCACTTTGTGGATTAGGTGTATCAGCTCCGAATCCTGTTTTAAGTACACTTCAATATTTTAGAAATGAATATGAAGAACACGTTAAAAATAAACATTGTTCAGCAGGAGTTTGTAAAAGTCTTTTAGCATATGAAATTACTGATTCTTGTATAGGGTGTACAAAATGTGCAAGAAGTTGTCCGGTAGGATGTATAGATGGTAAGGTTAAAGAAAAACATGTTATTGATACAGAGAAGTGTATAAAATGTGGTGCTTGCTTTAATGCTTGTCCGGTTAAAGCCATAACAATTAAGTAGCATAGGGGTGAAAGAAAAATGGATATGATTAATTTAGTTATAAATGGTGAAAAAGTAGAAGTAGAAAAAGGTACATCTATATTAGATGCTGCTAAAAAAATAAACATAGATATACCAACCCTTTGCCACATGTATATGGGTAATGACAACACAAGAAATTGTAAAGGTACTTGTAGAGTCTGTGTGGTAGAGCAAGAAGGAAAAGGAAAGTTAATACCATCTTGTTCTGTAGCAGCATCAGAAGGTATGGTTATTAAAACACATTCTCCAAGAGTTATAAATACTAGAAGAACTATAGTAGAACTTTTATTATCAGATCATCCGCAAGATTGTTTAAAATGTGAAAAGAATGGAAATTGTGAACTTCAAAAGCTAGCAGGTGATTTAGGCGTAGATAGAAATAGATATAAAGGTGAGATATCAGAGTACGGAATAGATGATAGTTCTAAGGTAATAGTTAGAGATATGGATAAATGTATTCTTTGTAGAAGATGCGTTACAATGTGTAATGATGTTCAAAAAGTTAATGCATTAACACCAGTAGATAGAGGATTTGATTCAGTTATAAGTACATTCTTTAAGAAACCTTTAAAAGACTCAGAATGTACTTATTGTGGACAATGTATAGCTGTATGTCCTACTGGAGCTTTAAGAGAGGCAAGAGATTATGATAAGTTATGGAGCGTATTAGATAACAAAGATAAGTTTGTTGTTGTTCAAACAGCTCCTGCAGTAAGAGTTGCTTTAGGCGAAGAATTTGGATTAGAAGTTGGTACAAGCGTAACTGGTAAAATGGTTGGAGCATTAAAGAAATTAGGATTTGATGCAGTTTATGATACAAACTTTGCAGCTGACTTAACAATTATGGAAGAAGCTACAGAACTTGTGGAAAGACTTGAAAATGGTGAAAATCTTCCTCTTATAACTAGTTGTTGTTCAGCATGGGTTAACTTTATAGAAAAGAAATATCCAGAGTATTTAAATCATTTATCAAGCTGTAAATCTCCTCAACAAATGTTTGGAGCAATGGCAAAAACTTATTTAGCTAAAAAGTTAAATAAGGATCCTAAAGATATAGTAGTAGTGTCAATAATGCCATGTGTTGCTAAAAAACATGAAGCAAGAAGAGAAGAAATGGGTAGAGATGGAATTCAAGATGTAGATATAGTTATAACAACAAGAGAGTTCTCTACTATGCTTAAAGAAGCAGGATTAGATTTAAGGAAAATGAAAGATGCAGAGTTTGATAATCCATTAGGACAATCTAGTGGTGCCGGAACAATATTTGGTACTACAGGAGGAGTTACAGAAGCGGCTTTAAGAACAGCTTTTGAGTGGGTAAATGGCAAAACTCTAGAAAATGTTGAATTTAAAGAGGTTAGAGGATTTACTGGTATTAGAGAGACAACAGTAAAATTAGATGGTAAAGATGTAAATGTAGCTGTAGCAAATTCTCTTGGAAATGCTAAAATAATTATGGATCAAATCGCAGAAGGAAAATCAAAATATCAATTTGTAGAAATAATGGCATGTCCAGGTGGATGCATAAATGGTGGAGGACAACCATTTATCAAAGCCGATACTGAAATGATTAAGAAGAGAATGGAAGGAATCTATTCAGAGGATTCAAATAAAACTATTAGAAAAGCACATGAAAATCCTATGATTAAACAAGCATATGATGAATTCTTAGAAAAACCTAATAGTAATAAGGCACATGAGTTATTACATACTCATTATACAGCAAAATAATATATAAAGTTATTACCGTAACTATTATATAGATGCAATAAAACCTATCGCTTTTGTGATAGGTTTTATTGTATTTATTTTTATGTTTTAATAGATCGAACTTTGGAAAAAAGTTAACTGGGAATTCAATATATACACTGAATAATTAGGGTTATGTTAATATATGTTAAAACAATGTAATACTTTTAGTATAAAAATAAGAACATAGATGAATTTTAAAATAAATAGATTATTAGAAGGAAAAGAATGATATAATAGACATATTGTCATTAATAATGATAAAAATAATAAAAGTAAAGTGAGAATATAACATGAGAAATTCTAATTTAGAAAAAACAATAGTAAAAATGGATAATGATATCGCAGCTTTAAATTTAGTTAAGAAATATTTATCTAATACAGAAGAAATTGACACTGTAAGAGATGACTTAAATAGAAAAAGACAATTATTAGCTAACGAATTATATAGTGAAGATTATAAAAGTTATGATGAATGTTGTGATATTATAAGGGAAATGCTAGATAACAAGTTATATAAAGATGATCAATTTAAATTACTTGAAACTATAAAAGAGGTTTATGGTAGACAATCTCCAAATGTAAGTAAAAAAGGTGGAGGCTTGAATGCGTGGTTAAAAGAACTTGATATCCAATGTACATGGGTTAAAGACGATGAAAGTGATTGGGATATACTTATTATAAGTGGATTCGGGTTACATAAGTAAAATAAATGGGGCTGTCGCATTAGCATAAAAATTTATACTAACGCGGCAGCGTTTTTTTGTGTTTTATAGAAAATTTAATAATATTTTACCTTCTATAAGATT
>NZ_JAUSWN010000029.1:0-32534 GCF_030815255.1 Hathewaya limosa | reverse complement strand
AAGCTTATAGGCGGTGAACTATCATTAAATTTTCTATAAAACACAAAAAAACGCTGCCGCGTTAGTATAAATTTTTATGCTAATGCGACAGCCTCTCATGTATAATTACTTATTTAATTCTGTTCCTCCCCATTCTACAAGGGTAAATCCTTTTCTTTTAAAAGAATTTAATTTTTGTTTTTCTACTTTTATAGGTTTATCTAATGGCTTAAACACCATGAAAACCCTAAGCATTGAATCTGGTTTTGGTTGTATTTCTAACTGTGCTGAATCTGTATATTGTTTACCAGCAAAATTTATAAGATTGTATTTATTTTGTTCCATAATTGGTAACCAATAAACTATGAATTCATTATATTCCTTTGGTGTTAATCCCATATATGAAAGTGTTTTTTCAAGAAATTCTTTTGTGTCTTCCCCTTTTACTACAAATCCCTTACTTAAATCCCAGTTTACATTATTATTCTTACCTTCCCAAAATAAATATGAATATTGTTTATTATCATCTTTATTTAAAAGTGTACCATTAGGATTTGCAATGACATTCCATCTATTTTTATATTCAGGATAAGTACAAGTAAGTTTACCTTTATAATTCAATTTTAAAGAAACCTCTTGTTTGGAAGATGGATATAAGTAAATAACAGGTTTTTTAGCCATAGGTTCTTCTTTTTTAGGGCATTTCTCTTTTTTAGAACATCCAACTAATAATACTATACTTAATATTGTAGTTGCTAAAATCATTAAACTCTTTTTCTTAAACATTTCTACTTTTAACCCCTTTCCATTATTTGTTTAACTATATTTATATTTTATTATATATATCTCTTTCATTTACTACAATCTAGTTACAATAAAAATAGGTATACAACTTAAATAAGATTTTTATCTAAATCATATACCTATTTGCCTTAACTTTTTAAGTTTACAACTTAATACTTTATAAAATTTCATTCATATGATAATTTAAGGCCTTTATTTGTTTTTCCCTCATATGGAAAGTTTTATTTATAAATATATTAGATATAATCAAAACAAAGGTTGTTATTTTAAACATCTTTATGAGTAGTACTATAACTGCTATACCTAAAATTAAATTTAATACTCTAGATTTAATTTTTGTATAAACATATCTACTAAAAAATCCATAACTATCTTTTATAACAGAGTATAAAACTATATATTCTATAGATACAGTTATAGCTTTAATATAAGTATGGTCTAGTTTATAATTAAATCGTCCTAATATCTCCATAAAAATTAAAAACATAATTCCTATATTTATAGTTTTCTGAGAACAACAAATAAAACTCCAATAATTCTTTCCTTTAGTTAAAATAGAATATTTATATTCTGCATGTTTATTTAAAACTCTTAATTTTTTTCCTATAAATAAAGTACCAATATAGGTTGTAATTATAGTTCCTACTGGTAATGCTGCTACAAATATATAAAACATAATTTCTCTAAATTGCTCATCTATAGGGATCATATTTATATATTGTTCAAATTCTTTCATAAAGCTAAATCCTAATAAACCAGAAAAATAAATATCTATAATAACCATTATAAAACACGCAAATATAGATGAATAGAATATATCATCCCCTATATTTGTATCTTTTAAAATTAAAATTGCACAGGCAAATCCCACCAATATACTTTGACTTATCCAAATCGCCGATCCAATATTCCCAATTATAAATCCGATAATTATCAAAGAAACTATGGTGGATAATACAGAATATCTAAATCCACATTTCAAATAGATCACCGCAACAAATACAGGAACAATAATATCTAAATATATCGAATAAGCAATTCCTGTGCTCATTGCAATTAAACTTATAACTACAAATAAAGCGGATAACATAGCTGCTTCCGTCATTTTTCTTGTATTCAATTACTTTCACCTAATCTCTTTTTATAATATTTACTTATGTTATTTCTTTTATTTTTATATTAAAATTATTTAATAATGAAATAGCCTCTGGCATAGTAAAGATTGCTTTATTATGTGTATTATCTAAAAGGTTTATATTATATTGTTTTGCTTCTGAAAAATTTGCTTTACTTAAATTTGATTTACTAAACACACTTCCTTTAAGATTTGAATAAGAAAAATTACATTCTGATAAATCTGTATAAATAAAATCACTTTCAAAAATATCACATTGTTTAAATGGTGTCTTTTTCAACTTCATATTTGAAAAATTGCAACTTTCAATTAAAGATTCTTGAAAACTGATCTCAATAATAAAATCATCACATTTATTGAAATTCACACCAACGATTTTACAATTATTAAATTGTACTCCCCTAAATTTACTATCATCACATCTTATTAATGATAAATTACAATTTTGAAAATTACACTCTACAAAAGCACATTTAGAAAAATCAACTCCTGAAAAATCACAATTTTTAAAGTTACATTCTAAAAAATTAGTCTCAGTAAGGTTTTTATTTAAGACTATTAGTTTACTGAAAATTATCTCTTCATATTCATTTCCTCGTAAAATTTCCATTATACTTAGATTCTCCAATACATTTTAATTATATTAACTAAAAATTTTTCATATCATAATAAAACTATACATTGTATCTTATTACTATTATAACAAATATTAATAATTTCTAAGATATTATATTAATTATTAAAAGTTTATTTAATTTCTCTGACTTCATTCTCATTCATATCTACCTGTACCTTTTCATCTTCATATTCAATTATTACTAAATCATCATCTATCCAATTTATAGAATAATCATGGTTCTTAAATGGTCTAACATGGTCATCTTTAAACCTTGTACTAAAATTTAAAGACTGCTTAAATATAAACATTTTTCTTCTATAAAAACTACATTCACCTGTCAAAAATCCCTTTCCCTCATTAATAATTAACACATTTTTATTATTGGGAGATTTAAAATAAAATTCTTTACTATCATTAAATTTTGATGCAAAAATAATAGAATTTAATATAACTAATAAAATTAAAAATATCTTTAACCACTTTCGTTTCCTATCTAGCATACAAAACCATAAAAATAAAATTATAAAATTTATCCCCTCAAAAGTTGCAGTTCCAATTAATGATATATCAAAACAAGCAGCTAATAATAGTACTATAATTTGCACTATGACTAAAATATTAATCAGATTACTATTAACTTTATGCCAATCTATATTTTTAACGTTTATTCCCATAAGTATCCCACCTCCACTGAAATCTTTGATTAATTTTACCACTTATTAACTTTATTTTCCACCTACGTAAAACTATTGACTTTTGAAGAAAATAGTTTTATATTAGTCTTACATCTACTATGTATTACATAATACCTTTAAATCTTAATAATAATGTTATGTTTTTTTAAACTTACTACTATGCTTAGCATAATACAAGGAAGTGTTTATATGAATGATAAATCTCAACTTTTAAAAGGTGTCTTAGAAGGATGTATTTTAAAAATTATTTACCATAGAACCCAAACTTATGGATATGCAATTGTAGAAGAACTTAGAAGTTATGGTTTTGGTCAATGTACTGAAGGAACCATATATCCTCTACTTACCAGACTTGAAAAAAAATCTATTTTAAAATCTGAAAAAAAGGATTCCCCTTTTGGTCCTAAAAGGAAATATTATTCTTTAACAGAAAATGGACTTAGACAGTTGAATTATTTTTATGATACATGGCTAGACTTCAAAGAATTTGTAGATAAAATATTTATGGATTATGGGAAAAATAACAATCTTTAAGGAGGCAATTATATGAAAGATTCAAAAAAGCAATTAAAAAAAAATTTATTAAACATACAAAAGTTAAAAGGAGATTATGATAAATGCTTTTCCAATCTAGCCTTATACATTAGATGTGAACTGACGGAAGAAGATGGTGAAGAAGTAATAAATGATGTATTAGAGATTCTTTTAGGTGCCCAGTCTAGAAATGAAGATGTGCACTCTGTTATTGGAGATGACTATAAAACTTTTTGTGATGATATAATTAATTCTTACAGGGAAAATTGTAAATTTTATTTTTTAAGAGAACTTAAAGATATGATTCCAGTATTTTTTAAAATGTTATTATTCTTTATTTCACTAGATATATTAACTAATATTAACTTTAAAAACTTTAGTTTTTATAACTTACGATTAACTAATTATAATTTAACTTTACAACCTTTCTTATCTTGTATAATTGGGGTAATACTGGCTCTATTCATAATAAAAATTTTAGCTAATAATTCTACAAAAATATTTTTTATAAAAACATTTTTATTACAATTTCTTGGTATATTTCTAATAGTCTATTTGGGAATTAAATTTAGAAAGTTTATTTTAATATCTATACCAAATATGCTCGTCTTAAGTATTTTAGCTATACTAATTCTTTTTATTTATACTATAATTATGCATAAGCAAATTAAAAATTAATCAAAACCCTGTATCATACAATATTAAAACATTTTATGATTACAGGGTTTTTTATAAACCTTTAGAGGTATCTAAAAATTATAGACAAATTAAATCCTTTGTTGATTTAGTAAGTCTTTCGTAACCTGTTTCAGTTACCAAAATACTATCTTCTATTCTTACTCCACCCCAATCAGGAATATATAGACCTGGCTCCATTGTGATTACACAATTTTTCTTTATAGTTCTAGATGCACTATTACTTATAAATGGAGGTTCATGAAGATCTCTTCCAACCCCATGTCCTATTCCTGGATAATAATATTCTATATAGTCCTTAACAATTTCTCTTACAGCATCATCCGGAACTTTTGCAGTTATTCCATCTTTAATAGTGTCCAAACCTGCTTGTTGAGCTTCTTTTACTACATTATATATCTCAACTTGTCTTTCACTTGGTTTACCTACGACTATAGTTTTAGTCATATCAGATGTATAACCTTTATACAATGCACCAAAATCTAAGGTTACAAAATCTCCTTCTTCTATAACTTTATTATCTGGTTTGCCATGTGGAAGTGAAGTTTTCTTTCCTGAAATTAGGATAGTCTCAAACCCCACTCCATCTCCCCCATTCATTTTTATAATATATTCTAACTTCGCAGCTACTTCATTTTCTGTCATACCTGCTTTTATATGTTTTATAACTTCTTCGAAAGCAAAATCTGTAATTCTTCCTGCCTCTCTTAAAAGCTCTATTTCTTCATTATCTTTTACATATCTTAATTCTTCAATAATTCCTGAAGTTGGAACAAGCTCTACATCCTTTAAAACATTTTGCATTCCTTCAAACATAGAATAGCTTGTCCATTCTTTTTCAAATCCTAGTCTTTTAATACTATTTTCATTACAAATTTTCTTTATAGCTCCTAATAATCCACCACTTATTTTTTGTAAATTTATAATTTCAAAATCTTCACATTCTTTTTGAGCTAATTCAAAAAATCTTCCATCAGTAATTAAAAATTTTCCTTTATTGCTTATTAAAACATATGCCGCTTCATCGGAAAATCTACTAATATAATTTACATTTGCTCTTTTAATTAAAAATAATCCATCTAATTGTTTATCATTTAAAATATTTAAAACTCTTTCAGTTTTTCCCATTTGAACCCCTCCTGCATCATTTGCCCTAAAGCTAAATAAAATACTATATTAAATTATTATATATCATTTTTAATCATAATTTAATGCTTTTTTGTAATTATTAAAATTTTCTGTTTTTTATTTCCCTAATTAGCCGAATATGATAAGGTTATCATTGCCATAATTGCATCAAAAACAACTTTAAAGTTATCGTGTGTAAATAATATAGTTCTTCCATCAACTCGCTTTGTATAAGGCATTAAAGCCACCACATCTGCCATTGATGTTTTTGTAAATTCTATTTTTACCGTTGTTGGTAAATCAAATTTATATACTTTAGAAGTCTCTTTAGATTTTAATGCTTTTTGTACAGCTTCTATTGTCTCTTCCTTTATTTTATTTATAGGTCGAAGTTTAGCAGCATATTTTGATAACCCTTATTTAGTAACAACATAATTTACCCAAGGCATTGCATCTTCTTTGTTAAGTTCTTCATATAATGCATTATCTTCAATAACCAATGTTACTGAAATATTATAATACCCTGCATAAGCTGCATTTATAAGTGATTCATTCATTTCTTTATCATTTATCCAAAACTTATGCACTCTTCCTCCTGAATAAGTATGGTCCATGACCCCTGCAAGTTACCAACTCCTGCATGATAACCTATAAAGAATATCATATCATAAGATGCATCAAGGTCTGGCATCTTATCACCCTTTATTTTTTAATTTTAGTATAATTTAAAAAATAATATTCTCAGATTTAATTAATCTAAGAATATTACTTTTAAATTATATACCTTAAATATTACATATTTTTAAAATCCATTATTTATCTTCCATATAACCATATAATCCATGCATAGATACTTCTCCAGAAATAACTTCCTCTAGATTACCATCTTCTTTTTGTATAACTAGTGCACCATCATTATTTATATCTAATACCCTAACCTTATATTTTTTATTTCTTTGTTCTATAAAAACTTCTTTTCCTATTAAGATAGATTTATCTCTACAAATTTTTATACAAGGTTCTAATAAATCATTTTTTATATAATTATCATAAAGTTCTTCAAAATTATTAAGAATACTAGCTAAAAGTTTTTTTCTGTTAAATTCTTTTCCATAAACAGCTTTTAGAGAAGTTGCTTTATTTTTTAGTTCCTTTGGAAAATCATCCTTCTCTATGTTTACATTTATACCTATACCCATTACTATATAATTTACTAAATCTAATTCTGCACTCATTTCTGTTAAAATGCCACAGACTTTTTTGTTTTCTATAATTATATCATTCGGCCATTTTATATAACTTTCTACGCCCATTTCCTTTAACGCTAAATTTACTGCCGATGCTCCTATAATCGTTATATTTGATACCTTTAAGGGACTTATATCTGGCTTTAAAATTATAGAGAACCATATTCCCTTACCTGTAGGTGATTCCCATACCCTACCTAACCTACCTTTTCCAGCTGTTTGTCCCTCACTTATAACTATAGTTCCATTGTCTAAATCATTGTATTTCTGCATAGTTAAAGATGCTATTTCTTTTGCCTTTGTGTTAGTAGAACCTATCACATCAAAATGAAAAATCTTTCTTCCTATATACTTTGTTTTTAAACTTGCTTCTATTTCTTCATATGTTAAAACATCAGGTGATGATAATATTCTATATCCTTTACGTGATACTGATTCTATGTTATATCCATCTTCCTTTAAAACTTTAATATACTTCCAAATTGCTGCTCTACTAATTCCAAACTGTTTACTTAAATTTTCGCCAGATATAAATTCATTACCACTTTCTTTCAATAACTTCAAAACTTCTTCCTTCACGTTTACTATCACTTCCTCGCCATATTTTATTATTGTATGCGATTATTTAAACTTATCTTATGTAAATATCCGAAAATATATATTAAATTCGATTTCAAAATAGATTTTTTATTTTAAAACTTCTTTTATGACTCTTTCTGCATTTTTATGCCAAATTTTATCTATTTCATCTTCCTTAAAACCTGACTTTTTAAGTTCTACAATTAATTTATCAATTTCCCCTATATTGGCTATTTCTAATTCTCCACCTATTCCATCGAAATCAGTTCCCATTGCCATAACATCTACGCCACCAACATTCCTAATATGTTTTAAATGTTCTATCATATATTTAACTCTAGTAACCTTATCATTACTTAAAAATGGTGCACAAAAATTCAATCCCATAACTCCACCATTATTTGCTAAATACTTTATCATTTCATCGGTTAAATTTCTAGAATGATTTGTAATAGATCTTGCATTTGAATGTGAAGCAACAAATGGTTTTTTTGAATATTTTAATACATCATAAAAACCACCATCAGAAAGATGTGAAACATCAACAATCATACCAAGTTCATTCATCATTTCTACAACTTCGATGCCTCTTTTAGTAAGTCCTTTATTCATAAACTTCTTCTTGCAATTAGGATATCCTAAAGTGTTTGCATAATTCCAAGTTAAAGTTATTAGTCTCACACCTTTATCATAGACTTCTTTAAGATTATCTAAACTACCTTCTAATACTTCTCCCTCTTCTATAGTTAAAAAAGCAGAGATTTTATTATTTTTTTCATTTTCTTGCATTTCATCATAATTTCTAGCAAGTGCTATTAATTCTTTATTTTCCTCAATTTCTTTATTAAATCTGTTTAGCATATTATTTACGTATTCATAAGGTTGTTGATTAATCTCTTTTATTTCCTCTAGTTCAGTAAATAATGCAAAAAATTGTGCCTTTGAGTTTGCCTTTTTTAATTTTTGTAAATCCACATGAAAATTATTTTCTCTTAAACAAACATTTTCTTTGCTTTCATGTAATACAGATATAGTATCACAATGCATATCTATTAATTTCATAACAACCACTCCATTCACCAATTTATATATATTTTATTATATCAAAAAAGGCTAGTCATTAAGCAACTTTTTAAAATTACTTGACTAACCTTTATAGTATCAAAAAACAACTATTTTATTATTCCTATTGATTGTAAGAAAATTATACCTAAAAGTATTGTACTTATATATCTTAAAATAAATCTATAAACCGATAATAATTTTTCATTTTTTAATGTTCCATGGTTACTAAATTCATCTATAATTTCTTCCTTCTTTATCTTATAACCAACAAAAATTGCTATTAATAATCCCCCTATTGGTAAGAATATATTAGATGATACGAAGTCGAATAAATCAAAGAAATTCTTACCAAATATATGTACTGAACCAAATACACTACCTGGATGTACAGTTAATGCTCCAATTACAAATATTATAGCTAAACAAAGTATAGTTGCGGCACTTCTCTTCATATTTTTTTCTTCAACTAGAAAAGCTACTACAACCTCTGCCATTGAAAGCATTGCCATTGTTGCTGCCATTGCTGCCAATAAGAAGAAAATTGCTAATAATATATTTCCAAAAGGCATTTGCGAAAAAACTAATGGTAATGTATTGAATAATAACCCTGGACCACCCTCTGGTGCCATATTAAATTGAAATACTACTGGAAAAATTGCAATTCCAGCAAGCATCGATACTAATGTATCCGAAAATGCAACCTTAAAAGAAGTTCCTATTAAGTCATTATCCTCTGTAAAATAACTTCCATATGTTATCATAGTTCCCATTCCAATTGACAATTTAAAAAACGCCAGTCCTAGTGCCGCTAAAATTACTCCACCTGTAACTTTACTAAAATCTACACTAAATAAGAAATGTAATCCTTCTTTAGCTCCTCCAAGTGTTAAAGCTCTTATATCACATATAATAATTAATCCAAATAAAATTGGCATTAAGGTTTTAGTTACTTTTTCTATTCCTTTTTTAACCCCTGCCATAAGAATTATAGCAACTACAATCAGAACTATACCTTGCCATACTATAGGCGATACTGCTCCCCCTGTAGTAGCAGCAAATGTTCCATTTACCATTTTAACTGCTTCTTCTATAGTTTTACCTTTTATCCCTGAAAAACCACCTGTTAAGGCCTTAAATACATATGAATATACCCAACCAGCTACAGAAGTATAATAAAACATAATAAAAAATACGGATAATACACCAAGATATCCTATTCCTTGCCATCCTTTATTTTTACTTAAACTTTGAAATGCTCCTACAGCATTTTTTCTAGTTCTTCTTCCCACATAAAATTCTGCTAACATTACTGGTATACCAACTAATAAAATACAGATTAGATATATAAATATAAAAGCTCCTCCACCATTTTCCCCAACTAAGTAAGGAAATTTCCATATATTACCCAATCCTACTGCTGATGCTAATGTTGCAAAAAATACTGCTAATCCTGAGGAAAATCCCTCTCTTTGGTTATTTGATTCTTTCATCCACTGTCCTCCCTTTCTTTATCATATGTTATTAATATATTAATTAAATAAATATTATTATTTAATCTTTTATTGTTTTTGTACAAATTAAATTAGTTTTTGTGTTTAAAAAATTTTCTTTTATTATATCCCCAACCTTCATTGGTATTTTAACTTCTATTTTATTTATTTCTTTCATAGCATTAAATAACATTTCTTTTGGTATTGCATCTGTTGTTTTAACTGGAATTCTTTTTTGTTTGGAATTTATTACTCTAATGGTTGAAGTTAATACTCTCTTAGGATTTTGTACTTCATTAATACCATACTTTTCCCCTCTTTTACATAAATTCCCTGAAACTATGATTTTATTATCTTGTTTTTCTACTAGTAATTTACATCCTTTGGGACACACTATGCATACAAGTTCCCTTATTTTCATATTCTCACTTCCCTACATAGGATTATATATTTAAAATAAAAGTTTATGTTTCAATATATATATTTATACTTTCTATTTCTTTCTCTTTTATATAAGAACATTCTAATTCAATTTTTTCCATTTCGCCTGGTGCTAAATAAGTTTTCTTAAATTCTTTTATTATATTTCCTTTATTATCTTGAATTTTTAGAGTACAGTTTCTATAAATATTATCTACTCTCATTAAAAGTGTTACTTTTTCATCAATATTTTCTTTATTTAAAAATTGAGGAACTACATACCTAATACCATCATTAGCAATTAGTCCTATTCTATTCTTCTTATTTGTAAAATTACTTTTTACAAATTGGGCAACGGCCTTTCCTGCTCTTTTACTTTCTTCTGTTACATAATCAACTAAATCATGTACATGTACTACATTCCCACATGCAAAAATTCCTTTTATAGATGTTTCCATATTTTCGCTAACTACAGGTCCACCAGTTATTTTATCTAATTTAATGCCTGCATTTTGAGATATAGTATTTTGCGGAATTAATCCTACCGAAAGCAATAATGTATCACACTTAAAATGTTTACAGGTTTTAGCTATAGGTTTTCTTCTTTCATCTACCTCACAAATATCTACACCTTCAACTCTATATTTTCCATAAATTTTAGTTACAGTATGACTTAAAAATAATGGTATATTAAAATCTTCCAAACATTGAACAATATTTCGTGTAAGTCCCCCTGAGTAAGGCATTAATTCTACAACTGCTTGTACCTCTGATCCTTCTAAAGTTAATCTTCTTGCCATTATAAGTCCTATATCCCCAGACCCTAATATAACAGCCTTATTTCCAATTTTTTGTCCTTCTATATTCATAAGATATTGAGCCGTTCCTGCCGTAAAAACTCCTGCCGGTCTTGTTCCCGGAATGCTAATTGCTCCTCTGGGTCTTTCCATACATCCCATAGCTAAAACTATTGCTTTGGCCTTAATGCAAACATATCCATCTTCTGGGTTAACGGTATAGACTTCCTTATTTTCACTTATTTTCAAAACCATACTATTAACTCTGTATTCTATATCAAAACTTTTAAGTTCATCTATGAATCGTTCAGCATATTCTGGTCCTGTTAACTCTTCTTTAAAGACATGTAGTCCAAAGCCATTATGAATACACTGATTTAATATTCCACCAAGTTCACGTTCTTTTTCCAAAACTATAATAGTGTTAACACCATTTTTTTTAGCTTCTATAGCTGCAGCAAGTCCTGCTGGCCCTCCCCCTATAACTACTAAATCGTAATTTTTCATATATTTTTTCCCTCCTAATTCTTTTCCTCTAAATTTTCTACTAATATATTAGAATCAAGAGAGTCCTTATGAATTTTTTCCATAGGTAAATTTAATTCTCTTTCTAAAATTTTCATAACCTTAGGCATACAAAATCCACCTTGACATTTTCCCATACCTGGCCTTAACCTTCTTTTTATACCATCAACAGTAGTTCCTCCAACACTTCTATGTATAGCATCCACTATTTCACCTTCCGTAATTTGTTCACACAAGCAAATCATTTTTCCATATCTACTATCTTTCTTTATAAGCTCATTTTTTTCGTCTACATTTAAACTCATAAAATTTATAACTTCTCTTCTAGCATTAAACTCTTTATTTATAGGTAATTCTCCATTAAATTTTTTCTTAATTAAATTTACTATATATTTTGCTATTGCTGGTGCTGCTGTTAATCCCGGAGATTCTATTCCACCTATGTTTATAAAATTATGTACATTTTTACTTTCTTCTATAATAAAATCACCTATATTTGAAGTTGCTCTTAAACCTGAAAAGGATGTTATAACTTTATTAAATGGAATTTTATTAGTAGTTTTTAACGCTGCTTTTTTAATTGTTTCTAATCCATTAAATGTTGTTTCTACATTTTCCCTATCTTCTATATCCTCTGCATTAGGACCTATAAGCATATTGCCATGAACTGTTGGTGTAACTAAAACACCTTTTCCTAACTTAGTTGGACATTGAAATATAACCGAATTTACAAGTTTACCAGCAGTTTTATCTAAAATAAAATATTCGCCTCTTCTTGATTGAATCTTGAAACACTCTTTATCTATTAAGTTATTTATATGATCCGAAAAAATACCTGCACAATTAATTACTAATTTACTACTTATAACTTCTTCATTATTATTTATATATATTTTAAACTTATCTTTTTCTTTTTCTAGATTAGTCACTTTACTATTTAACCTTAAACTAACACCATTGTCTACAGCATTTTCACATAAAGCAATACAAAGTTCAAATGGTCCTACTATTCCACAACTTGGAGCATATAACGCTCCTTTTATGTTGTTGCTTAAGCTTGGTTCTTTTTTTAATGTTTGTTCAGCACTTAAAATTTCTAATCCTTTAACACCATTTTTAATTCCTCTTATTTTTAATGCATTTAAAGTATCTAATTCTTCTTCATCAAAAGCAACTACATATGAACCTAACCTTTTAAATGGCACATTTAATTCCTTACACAATTCTTCATAAAGTGCATTGCCTTCTACATTAAATTTTGCTTTTTTAGTTCCTGGCTTTGCATCATAGCCAGCATGTACAATAGCACTATTAGCTTTAGTGGTTCCATTAGCAACATCATTTTCTTTTTCAAGTACTACGGTTTTTAAATTATATTTAGATAACTCTCTTGCAATACATGCACCTACTATACCTGCACCTATAATAGCAACATCATACATATTTTTTTCCTCCCTAGTAAAAAGACAAACAAAAAACCTAGATTAACATCTTATTCTAGGTCTTTAAGTTATCAAATCATAAAGTATTATACTACAATTTTTATTATTATTAAACTACAAAACTTCTATTAAAACTTACCAAGTAATGCTGCCCCTATTATGCCTGCATCATTTTTAGTTTTAGCCAATACAAGTCTAGGAATAGGCAAATCTTTATTGTACCCTTTTTCTAATTCTTTTCGTATATCTATAATTAATTTTTCACCCATATTAGATATTCCACCACCAAATGCTATTACTTCTGGATCTATAATATTTATTATATTCCTTAATGCTAAAACTAAATATTTTAAAAATCTTTTGTATACAGTCATACAAAGTTCATCCTCTACATATAGTCCAGCTAAAATAATTTTTGCATTTAATGTTCCATTGTTTTCTTTTATTTGTTCTTCTAAATATAAACTTTTCATCCCGTCATTTAAAAGCTTTTCTGCATATTTTATAATTCCAGTAGCAGATGAAAATGTTTCTATGCATCCATTTAACCCACAATTACAAGTATAAAAATTCTCTCCAACTACCATATGACCTATTTCTGATCCAATTCCATGCCCACCACTAAATGGTTTACCTTCAATTATTATACCTGCACCTATTCCTGTACCTAATGTTAATAAAAGTCCATTGTTATATCCCTTTAATGCACCTTGTGCATATTCAGCAATTCCTGCTACTGTAGCATCATTATCTATAAATACGGGAATTCTAAAATACTCCTCCAAAGGTTTTTTTAAAGGAACCATTCTCCATTTTAAATTAATACATCTTATAACTATTCCTTCTTTATTAGCCACTCCTGGTATTCCTATTCCTATAGCTTTAAAGTCGCTTTTTTTTACTCCACCCTTTTTTATTAGATTATTAATTAAATTCTTAATATCATTTATAATAGACTTAGAACCAGCCTCAATTCTTGTCTTGCAATAATCTTTTAAAATAATGTTTCCATTTTCTTCGACTATACCAGCAGCTATATTAGTTCCCCCTAAATCTATTCCTATATACATTTTTACACCTACTTTTAGATTATGAAATATTTCTGATGATAAGCTTAAAACCTTATTATTTATTTTTGTATATTCAATTCATTCTTATCTATAAGTTTATCACATATAAAATTTATCTCTTTCATATTAGATGAACATATAACTATTGGCAACTTATATTTATAATGTATTTCTTTTATAACATTTCTAATTTCTATAGATCCTTGTTCATCCAGATGATTAATTGGTTCTTTTAACATAACATATTTACTTCCTTTTAAAATCCTTATTGCAATAACCAACTTTTCTTTTATTTCTAATGAACAATTTTTCACTATTTTTTTTCTATAGTTATAAATGCCTAACATTTGTAAAACTTTATTCGCATCATACTTATTATTTTTATAAATTATAGAATACATTACTATATTTAAATATACGCTAAAAGAACTTATAAACATTATATCTTTTAGCATATTATCTATTTTTCTATTATCTTTAAAAAACATTCCATATATATGTTTATTATCTAATTGTTCCATGACAAATCACCCCCCATTTTATTTAATAATAAATCTATTTAATAAAATTTTGAGGATGTTTATCTTGAAAACACAAAAATTTGTATTAAACGTTAAATATTGTTCATTTTATTTATCTTAATCTTCTTAGCAAGTTCTATAATTATTCTTTCTGTCATCTTTTTATGCATCTCACACTCAATCTCACTTGTTTTATAAATTTCACCCGTATCAAAATAATTTAAGCCTAGACATCCATGGCAAAGGGTATTATTAAAACAATCTTTGCATTGTTTATAGTTAAACTTACTAAATTTAAAAAACTCATTTCTCATATTCTTAAACATTTCATTTTCAAAAGGATTTTTATCATGAATATTACCCATTTTAAATTGTTCTTGATCAATTAACATAAAACACGGATATATATCTCCTTTTGTAGATACTGCATAAACTGATAACCCTGCCTCACATAAATATTTACCTATTTTCTTATGTCTTATCCCCTTAATAATATCATCTATTAAATTATAGGTTTTTTCTAACTTAGCTTTATCTTCTTTTCCTAAAATATCTTTAACAGATTCTATAAAGACATTTCTATTTTGTAATGCAAATTGTTCTCCATTTACAGGAACTATGTGTAAATTATCTATATCAAATTCCCTTTTAGCATATTGAATTAAATCAACTATTTTAATTTTTTCTTCTTCATGAATTTTATTATATGTTATCTCTATTCCAGATGGCTGATTAGTTTTTTTCCTCATGTCTCTTATATTTTTTTCTACTAAAGAGGTGGTTCCTTTTTGATTTTTAAAAACACGAATTTTATCATTAATATAAGCCGGACCATCTATACTTACAGTAACAATAATATGATATTCATTTATTAAATTTAATAATCTTTCACTAGCACATGTACCATTAGTAACTAATCCTATGGTAGGTTTTTTATTCTTATCCTTTTCTTCTTTATATTTATTTTCTACATATTTACAAACATACTCTATGGCATCTAAATTCATGGTTGGTTCTCCACCAAACAATTGTATATTTTTTATTACCTCATATTTATTATAAAATACATCCAAAGCTAATTTTATATCCTCGATATTCATTAAACATTCTTCAGATTTATAATTTCCACCATTAGCATAACAATATTTACATGCCAAATTACAAGTATTTGTAATATTTAAACTTAATTTAAACAATTCATTTTCTTTTTCTTTAGTATGTAATTTTATATTTTGAACTTTATTTGAGTTAAGTAAATGAATAATTTTTGTTAATATCTCTTCTTTTATTTTGTATTTATCTAAAATTTCATTTTTAGTTTTATTTTGAATAATATCTTCAATGATATGTCTTGTAAATTCATTTATCTCATAAAACTTTAAAGTATCTGGGAAATAAACTATTTCAATATCTTCTTCTTTAATAAAATGTATCCTCATATTGCTCCCCCCAAAAACAAAAAAAGGAATTCAGCAAAATGACTGAATTCCTTTTTTTGTAGTAAATTAAAATTAATTTATTAGCATAAAAGTCCCCAACATCCGTCGCCACAAACCCATCCTGTGCCAAGTGCAGATGCTTCATCTTTATTTTCATCAACTAAAGTTTCTACGTCAAATTCTACTAAGCAAATTTCTTCTTGTCTTATATCCATTCTTTTTCCCTCCCCTGTAATTTAATATTTTACTTCATTTAGGATTCTATCATTTTATGATCTTTTTTTATTATATTTTACATGTATTTATGTTTTTTTGTCTTAAACGTAATATGTTACAACGTTTAAGATATAGATTTTTGTCTTATCCATACTTCCACGCTAAACATATTATTCCTAACTTCCATATTTAAAGTTATATTACTATATTGAGTTAATATTTCTTTTAAGTTGTATAATCCCAACCCTCTATTTTCTCCCTTAGTGGAAAAACCTTTTTCTTGTAATTTATAAATACAGATTTCATCTTCTTTACAACTGTTTTGTATTACAAAAACAAAACTATTTTCTCTTTTTACAATAGCAAAATTCAATATTTTCTCTGTAGTTTCTAAAGCTGCTTCTATTGCATTATCTAAAAGTATCCCAAAAATCCTTATGGAATCCATGTATTCTATAGGAATATACTCTATAATCTCTTGTATATCTATAAATGTTTTAATTGCATTATTGTCTGCCTTCATTAACTTTGATATAAGCAAAGATTTTAAAGGCATTATATGAATATTTTTTAACTTTACTATAAAATCATTATTATTTATGTAATTTTCCGTTGGCAGAATATTTTCTTTAAAATATTTTTCTAATTTATCATATTCCTTATTATCTATATATTCATTCATAGATAATAATATATTTTTATAATCATGTCTAAATTTTCTCATTCCATCATAAAGTGCTTCTATTTCACGTGAATACTCTTCAATGTTTTTCATCTCTTCATTTTTAATGTTTATCTCAAGTTCCTTTAAAGAATATTTATTAAATAAATAGGCACTAAATATAGATGAAAAAACCGTTGATAAAAATAAGATTAGTTGAGTTATATAAACTCTAGTATCCTTAATTCTTAAATGTTTATTTAATATAAAACTTGAAATTATGACAATTACACATAAAAATATATTAGCCCATATATAAATAGATTTTATATTTTTCTTTCTTGACTTCTCTGCTGTAAGATTAATTATCTCTTTAAAAATCCTACAAAAAATTTGTAAGAAAACAAATATTAATGACAAATATAATACATAGTAAACATATTTATCTCTTTGCTCAAAAATTATATTAGTTACTAGATTAGATAATATATCACTTAATAAATATGATGTTATAAGTATTGTAGTATTAATAAAACTTATTCTTTTATTTTTATTTCCTAGAATTTTGTACATAAAGAAAAATCCAATGAAAATAACACCTATGCTTAATTCAATAGCTTCTACATAATCCCCCAATATTATAGCAAAAACTATCATACAAATTAATAAAAAATTATTTTTAAAATTGCTTTTTATATCTCCTAAAAAGTAAAAATTATTAATTAACATTATCCCCACACAAGAACATAATATCAAACTAATATTTTTCACTTCATAAGTCCTCCAATATATCTAAAGGAAATTAAGCATTGTTCTCCATTAACCATGTATATTATTCTTCTTCTTTTATCTAATTCTTTCACATTATTTTTATTAACTATATAAGCTCTATGGCATCTGTAAAACTCTTCCGGCAGCTTTTCCTCTAACTCTTTTAACGTACCGTAAATTTCTAATTGTTTTCTTTTTTGATGAATTATAAGTTTATGGGGGACTGGTGATGTTTCTATAAACAGAATATCATCTAAATTAATATTAA
Organism: Hathewaya limosa; assembly: GCF_030815255.1. Lineage (NCBI taxonomy): Bacteria > Bacillati > Bacillota > Clostridia > Eubacteriales > Clostridiaceae > Hathewaya > Hathewaya limosa. Next base: position 14,433 of record NZ_JAUSWN010000029.1, on the reverse strand, counting down.
TAACTCTATCATCCTGTTTCAATCTGAAAAACTTATGCACATTATTTTTTCTATAGTAGCTATGATCTATATATTCTAGGCATTTTTCAATTCTATATTCTATTTCATCAAAACTATCTTTAATTATATAATCCATAGCTTCTACTTTATATTTAAAAGTTAAAAAACTCATTTCAGAATGAGTTGTTACAAATATTATATACCCTAGCGCATCTTTTTTTCTTATTTGTTCAGCTAACTTTATACCATTAATACCATCTTTTAATTCTACATCAAAAAAATATATTCCTCTTAAATTCTCTTTACTGTTAGTATAATCAATAACATCTTTAGGATTGCTTGTACATAATTCTAGTTTAAAATCATAATTATTTTTAGCAATTACTATCTCAATAATATCTTTAAATTTTTGTAGCTGGATTTCATTATCTTCGCATATTACTATAGACAGCATTCTCTTTTCTCTCCTTTTATTGATAAAATACGCTAAATAAATTCTTAAAACCTAGCTTTTTTATTATATTATACTTTATAATGTACATATTTATCAACATTACTTATATTTAACATAAAAATCCATAGAACTTGGGATTTCTATGGATTTTTATCATATTTTTCGACTTATATTATTTAAGATTATTATATTTTTTATTTAATTTTTTTAGCAAGTAATGCTGCCCCTATAGCCCCTGCAAATCTTGCATTTGGACATGTATCTATTTCCTTGCCTAATTTTTTAGCAAGACTTTTTACTATATAATTACATTCACAAAGCCCGCCTGTTAAGAAATATTTTCTTCCTTCATCTTGTCTACCGCATAATGATTTAACTTTACTTACTATAGAATCAATAATAGCATAAGCTATATCTTCTCTTTTTTCTCCTCTTCCAATTAAACTTATTACTTCTGATTCTGCAAATACAGTACACATTGAACTTATTGTAACTCCACCACCATTTTCCGCAAGATTACATAGTTCATTAATACTTATTCCTAATACATTTGCCATAATTTCTAAAAATCTACCTGTTCCAGCTGAACATTTATCATTCATTATAAAATCAGTTACCATACCATTTTCTAAAGTTATAACCTTAGTATCTTGTCCTCCTATATCTATTACAGTACAATCATCTTCATACAAATAGCTTGCACCTTTACCATGACATGTAATTTCCGTAATAGTTTTATTAGCATATGGGACTGAAATTCTTCCATATCCTGTAGCTACAACTTTATAATCTTCTTTTTTGATATTAAATTTATGTTCTATTTTTTCTTTTATAGTATTGGCTGTTTCTATACTACTCCATCCCGTTGGCATAGTAAAAGTTTCCTTTAATTCTTCCTTTTCAAATATAGCCACCTTTGCTGCTGTAGATCCAATATCAACTCCTATGTAATACATAAACGCACCTCCTTTTTATTACTAAATAGAAATACATTAATCTATGTAACTAATTCTAATAGTACTATGCATAAAAATTTTTAATTTCTTTTTTAAGCGGGAAAAAACCTGTTACATCTATATTATTCTGTTTTACTATTTCTTTAATTTTATCTTCATTATCTTTATAATATTTAATAGAAATTCCACAACAAGAAGCTAATTTTCTTGGAGTTGGTGAAACCACATACTTAATTCCTTCTTGTTTTAATAGGCTTTCCAGCTTCATTCCCTCTGTATAATTAGGAAATAATATATAATATTCTACTTTTTCCATAAAACCATCCCTTAATGCCAAGAGTTCTTCACCCTTATAGAATGAGGAACTCCTGATTTATTACTTTATAAAAATTATATCTATTAAATTATTTCTAAAAAGGCTTCTATTCTAGTTTTTATTTGTCCTGAATCTTCATTTGAATAATCAGTTTCTATTCTCATAACTGGAATATTATTTTGTTTTAATTTTTTTTGTAATGGATCTGATTCAATTGAATAAGTATGACAGAAAGATAAACCATAATCTATAACACCATCTACATCATACTCTTCTGCATATCTAATTACATCATCAGCTCTTCCTTCATTTGGTGTGAAACATGCACAATTTACATTTAAATATCTCTTAGCCATATTAGATACTAGTTCGTCTATAGTATCTCCCTCTGCGGATACTAAGTTTTCAAAATATCTAGTTCCTGTGCAAGTTTCCTCTGCTACAACTTCTGCATTTAGATTTTCTATGATATAGTGTAACTTCCAATTTGGAAGAGCCATTGGAGTTCCTGTAATTAAAATTCTCTTTTTGCCTGTATCTTTTAAAGTTTTTACTCTTTCCTCTAATTCATCACATAATTCATTAACTTTTGTAATAAATCTTTCAGGTTCATCATAAAAAGCTATTTGACTTATTAACAAACAATCAAGTCCACTAATTGGTGATGATCTATGTTTTCTTAGGTCATAAAGTCTTTTTAATGCTTGTCTCTTTCTATTGCATAAATCTATAGCTTTTTTAAGATTTTCAACTGTAACTTTATTTCCTGTAAACTCCTCCATCTTAGCTATAAATAATTTAATTTCATTTTCCCACATTTTAAAATCTTTTTCTCTTTTCATTTGTGGTAAATCCATTACATGAATAGGCTTTTGTTTACCTATAATCTCCCAAGCTTTTTTCTTACCATCACAAGTAGTTTCTCCAACTAACATATCGCAAGATAAGAAATATGGACAGGTACGATCAACTAAAGCTCCTGTAAATGCCTTAATTAATGGACATATATTTTTAGGTAAAACTTTTTCTCCACCTTCTATCCAAAATTGAGAGCCAGCACAAAGTCCTACTCCTATAGAATTTGTTGCTAAAATAACTTCATCAGGAACAAAAACACAGAATGTACCAATAACTTTTTTCCCTTGTTTTTTAGCATCTTCTAATTCCTGAATTCTTGCCCCATGAACTTCTGATACTACAAAGTTAAAATAATTCATTCCCTCTGGTCTATTTTCTTGCTCCATATACACAGATCCGTAAAGCTCAGGAAGTATTTTACATAATTGATCATGTTTTTCTAAGTCGACATTTAATTGTGTCCACATTTTTCTATAATCACCCATAATAATCCTCCTAAATATATAATAATTTTTATTTTTGAATATTGATTATGTTTACTTTAATTTATTTGCATATTTTATTTTTTAAATGTGCACATATGAATATTTTTATTGAAAATCATGTACATTTTTGTATTTCAAAATAAACTTTTGTCTAATTCAATCTTAACATATTTTTCAAAATTTTTTTGCTATTTATTATATTTATTTAGAATTTTTTTATTGTTTTTATATATATAAATATTTTCATCTATTGAAAATTTCTATAACATTTCTATAAAAGCGGCTATTCTTGTTTTTAACTGCCCTGTATCTGACTCTGAATAGTCAGTTTCTATATTCATATATGGAGTATTTTTTTCTTTCATAATAAATTCCTTAATTCTATGAGTTTCAACATTAAATGTATGACATGCTTGAAGTTCAACATCAATAACCCCATCTACTTTATAATCATCTATTAATTCGTCTAAAATACTAATTCTATTGTCATTAGGTGCCATTACGGAACATCCTATATTTAAATATTTTTCTGACAATGCTTTATATACATCTTTATTTTCATCCTCATCAACTAATCTAGCATTTGATTTTACCCCACCACAGTTTTCATAACAAACTACAACTCCACCACTTTCCTCTATAATTTTTATAACCTTATTTGATGACCCTCCAATAGGGCAACCTGTAACTAAAATTCTTTTTAAATCTTTATCTACGGTTCTCTTTCCTTCTTTATATTCCCTTTTTATAGTATCTATCATTTCTTTTATTCTTTTATTCTGTTCATCCTTGTCTAAGGAAAATCCAACCCCCTCTAATACAGTTTGCATTTCATATCCTGTAATTGCTGGTGGTTCTAGTCTTCCAAGTTCATAAAACTCTCTTAATAATTGTCTTTCACAATTACACTGTTTTATTGTTTTTCTTATTTCGTCTTCACTAATTTCTATATTAAATTCAGCTTCTAATCTTTCTTTAAAAATTTCTATTTCCTTTGCCCAAATATCAAATACATAATCCCTATCTAAAGTTTGCGGTAATTGCATTACATGCATTGGCTTTAATTTTGATAATAATTCATACATTTTTTTCTTTCCATCACAAGTAGTTTCCCCCACTATTATGTCTGAAAAATATGTAAAAGGACACTTTTGACTTAATGCAAATCCATAAGATGATTTAATTAATGGACATAAATTTTTAGGTAAATGTCTCTCTGCATCTGGAATAGGTTCATCACTCATCCCACATAACCCTACTGGAATTGCCCCTGCTGCATAAATTATTTCTTTTGGTGTAAATGTGCAAAATGTTCCTACTACATGCTTACCTTGATCCTTAAATTCTTTAACTTTAACAAACGCATTTCTTCTAGCTTCGCTAAATTCATTAAAATGTTCTGGTAAATTAGCCATTATACTTCTCTCCTTATTTTTTATAAATTCAAATTTTAAATATTCATAATTTTAAAACACATATATTTTAATATAAGATAATTTTATATACTGAGTTGTCTTTTAAATGAAGAGGCGTCCTTTTTATACATGCATGTCCAACAATTTTGATATCAGGTCTTTTCTTTAAAACACTAATTACGCCTTGTCCATAAGTTAAATTTTCATCATAACTTATCTTTTCCTCATCTGAAAGTTCTATATTATAAAATCCACAACTTGCTTTTCCACAAACATGGATTAATGCATCATCTATTTCATTTCCTAAAGTTTTTAATATTCTTATGGAGGCTTTTGCACTTACTTCTTTAAATACCTTAGGCCCTACCAAATCTAAAGTTCCTACTGGATCCCCATATGATATTATTTTTGCACCTCTCTTAACTCCCTCTTTTGCATATTTTATTATGCTATCTTCTATTACACCTATAAATTTATCTATTGCCTCTCTATTTTTTCTTATAGCTTTATAAAATATAGTAGAATCTATTAATGAGGATATTATAGTAAAAGGACCTTCTACGTTTAAAATTACATTTTCTCCTTGTCTCGCTAGTTTTTCTATAGCATCTAAAACCTCTTTTATTCTTCCGTTATTCAAATCTATTTCTTTTATGTTTTCTAATTCGTCTATAGAATTAAATAAATACTTTTCCACCCTTGGTCCTGTTTTTTCATCTCCTAATTTTATATATCCTCCAAAAGCTTCTGCCTCTACTGTATTACAAAATGGAAGCCTACAAAAGTCATCTCTTCTATGCACCTTTAATGCTTTTGATAGTATACTCATATACTCTCCCTTAGTATGTGCCTTTGGGAAGGTTAAACCTGTCTTTTGTATTATATCCTCTGGAATATTTTCCAAATTATCTCCTATACACTTAAAATTAATTTTTTCTCTCAATCTTTTTCCCTCTTTTCATACCCTTAAATAAAAGCTTTATTTTATTTGTATTTAATTTTTTTCCAATTACACATATTTTATTGCTTGATTTTAAATCACTTTCCATAACCGTAAATTTACCACCAACATAATTAAATTCCAATGTATTATTATTTCCCTGTAAAATTCCTTTTGCTCTGTATACCTCTCCAAATTCTATATTTTTTAATGACTTAAGCTTTTTTAAAAGTTTTTCTTTTGAAAAAATATTATCTATATGAAAACTAATTGATGTAAACTCCTTTAATTCTTTCATTTCCTTTTCAGATAAAAAATCATTCAAGCTATTTTTATTTAAAATGTCTGTATTTTCTATTCTTTTACTTTTCAAGCTCCTGTCTAATTCCTCTAGAGATAAATCTATAAAATTTTTATGAGTTATATAAGATTTTTTATTAATTTCTCTAAGTGATATTACTATCCTATCTAATTGGTCTTGCTCAATTTTGTTTGTTTTACTTATAAATAAGTTATTAGCATTAATAATTTGATCTTTGAAAAATTCACCAAATACTTCATTTTGTTCTAAATAATTTTCTCCATCCACTATAGTTATTACAGATTCCACCTTACAATTTTTTCTAAACTTCTCTTCATTTAATATTTTTAAAATTTCACTTAATTGTCCTAAACCAGTAGGTTCTATTATTATATTATCCGGCTTAATTTCACCTATAATTTTTTCCAATGCATCATAAAAATTTATCTTTAAAGAACAACATATACACCCACTAGGGAGTTCCATTACTTCATATCCTTCTTTTTTCACTATATCTCCATCAATACTTGCTTCTCCAAATTCGTTTTCTAAGATAACATTATTTTGATTTTTTAATAATTCCAAAAACTTTATAATAAACGTGGTTTTTCCAGCTCCTAAAAATCCAGATACTACATGTACTTTAATCATCCTAAAACTTCCTTTTTTATTTTAATTTATGACCTCTTGTTAAATAAATGTTTATTAAACTAGTATTACTATTAGAAAGTTAAGCACTTAGTAAATAACTTTTCATATCCTTCTTTTGTTGATAACTCAAAATACCTTATCTCTTTTGCAATAACTTGCATTTCTTTTCTTATTTCTTGTGATAAAAGACACATTAATGCTCCTGTTTTTGAAGAATTTCCAACATAATTTATCTTATCTTTTAAGACTTCAGGAATTATTCCAACTCCTGTTAAGCTATTAATTTTCAAGTGTTTCCCGAACTGTCCTGCTATAACTACTTCATCTAAATCATCCATAGTAATTTCCATTAAATCAAGTAATGCATAAAAACCGGAAGAGATAGCTCCCTTTGCTAATTGAACCTGTCTTATGTCTTCTTGTGTAATAACTATAGGATTTTTTTCATCTTTTACAATTATAAATTTTCTTTTTTTATCTTCATCTATAATCCTTGAAGCTAATTCTTTTTTTCCTTCTTCTATCAATTTTTCTGCTTTTTTAATCCTTCCTGATTTTGCAATTATTCCATTTTTCCACACTTCAGAAATAGATTCTAATATTCCACTTCCACAAATTCCTATAGGTTTTTCATTACCTATAGTTTGAATATTTATAGAGTTATCATTAATTTGTATCCCCTCTATAGCTCCTTCTGCAGCTCTCATCCCACAACTTATGTTAGCACCCTCCAAAGCTGGTCCTGCTGCACAAGAACATGAAGTTAATTGTCCCTTTTTAGATAATATAATCTCTCCATTAGTTCCTATATCAATAAATAATACATTTTTATTTGTATGTTTTAAATTTGCAACAACAGCACCTGCAACAATATCCGCACCTATATAACTAGATACCCCTGGGAGACAATATAATTTTGCAAACATAGATGTTTCAAGACCTATATCTTTAGCATCTATGTATTTTTCTCTTGAAAATACTGTGGCATAAGGTGCTTTTCCAATAGCATATGTATCTATATTAAGTAATAGATGCATCATAGTAGCATTAGCTCCTATACAAATTTCATATACGTTATTTTTATTAATCTTATATTTACTATATAAACTATTTAATAAATCATTTAAACACTTAACTATTGCTTTATGTAAAATTTCTAAACCATTTTCTTTCCTTTTTACAAAATCTATTCTTGATAATACATCAAGTCCATATTCTTTTTGAGGATTAATAGAAGTTTTAGATCCTAATTCTTTTCCAGTCTTTAGATCTATAAGAGATACAACTACGGTTGTAGATCCTATGTCCACTGCTGCACCGTAAACCTTATCAGTAGTATCCATTGCTTCAATTCCTATAACTTGATTTCCTGCATAAATAATAGTTGCTTCTTCATACTTAAATGCTTCACTTAATTCTTTCAAAAACCTTTGGCCTTCTAAAATTATTTTTTGTCCTAAAACTTTTTCTAATAGTTCTTCATAAGAAATATTATTATGTAAAGTTGGTTTTTCTAATTTCACTAATTCTTTTCTTATCATAGGATTTTTATTAAATTTAGGCATATATCCATCAGATAAAATTTTATGTTTTAATTGTTTTTTATTTATATATTCAATTTCTATATCTCCTTGGGGATAAATAAGACAACTAAGTCTTACACCTGATTCTAATTCTTCTTTAGAAAGGAATTTTAATTCTTCATTAGTTATTTTTCCAACAGCTCCCCTTAAAACCCTTATTTTGCACTTACCACAAAACCCTTTGCCTCCACATGGACTTTCTAAAATAATACCATTTTCTTGAAGAATATCTAAAAGCTTTTCTCCCTTATTAAAATATATAATCTTATCTTCAGGATAAATTTTTATAACATTCATTTATAATTTCCTCCATTTTTACAAACTAAAAGCTTTCAATTTTATCTAATCGAAAGCTTTTAGTTTTTTATTTATAAACCTATATTACTTGAATCCTTTAGCTGAAGTAACCATAGCTTGGATATTATTTAGAGGGGTTCTAGCTCCAATTCCACAAGCTGGTGCGATTATGTTTGCCCCATTTTTTATACATACTTTAGTAATTGTTGCCACACTTTCAGCTGAATTTTTTTCTAAAGCAAGTGTACTAACATTTCCCATTATGGCCTTATTAGTAACATTATCCATAACATCCTTTATAGATGATAATGAGTCAATGCTAATAGCATCACTATAAAGTTCATTCAACTGTTCATAAACACTCTTTAATCTTCCACAAATATGTACGATTGTACCTCCCTTTGCAAAAGATTTTAAACTTAATAATATTTTATTTAGATAAGGTATAGCAAACTCTGAAAACATTTTAGGTCCTAAAATTTCTCCTGTACCACTAGGATCTGAAATTGTAAGAATATCCGCTCCCGCTTCTAATTGAGCCTTTCCAAAAGCTATTAAATTTTCAGTCACAAATTCCATAAACTCATGAACTTCATTTGGTTTTTTTCTTAGCGCCTTATAATATTCTATAGGATCTACTAAAGAAGATGCCAAACTTACTGGTCCAGTCAAATTACCGATTACAGGTACATCCTTATTTCTCTTCTTCAAAATTTTGATTGCATCTAAAACTACCTTTGTCCTACCTTGCTTAATATCAATATCGTTTAGAGTTTTCCACTCATCAACTGAATTAATAGGATATTCTATAACCCTTGGTTCTGTTATTTCAGTTCCCATAAATACTTTTGCTCCTAATGATTCCGCTTCTACTGTCATACAAAATGGAACCCCAAAATTTTCAAATGCTCCATTTTCATACATACCCTCTGTTAAATCCGCCATTAGCTTTGGATCTAAATGTGCCTCTGGCCATTTAGCACCTGTAATCTCCATTACGTCTTTTATAATCATATTCATCATTCCACCTGGACAAATACAAGGTGGCCTGTCCACTTTTTCTTTTTGTAAAGACTTAATTAATCTTTCCTTTGGTGTAAGCACCTCTTTCACCTTCCTTATAAGTAGAAACTTTCTTTTTACTGTCTTAAATATTTAGTATTTATAGTGAGCCTTTAATTATAAATTAACTATGCTAATTTTTTAGTTACTAATTCCTTTGCAAGACGTGCTGCCTTTGAAGCTTCTGGTGCATAACCATCTGCACCTATTTTATCGGCAAAAGTTTGTGAAATTGGTCCACCACCAACCATAACTACTACATTATCTCTCATACCCTCTTTTTCTAATAAATCAATAACAACTTCCATATTATCCATAGTAGTAGTCATTAAAGTAGACATTCCTATCATATTCGCTCCAATTTCTTTAGCCTTATTTATAAATTCAATTGGAGGAACATCTCTTCCTAAATCTACAACATCAAATCCTGTAGTTTCTAACATTATTTTAAATAGATTTTTACCAATATCATGTGTATCACCTTCAACAACACCAACTACAGCTTTATAATTTTTATCCGTTTTTTCTCTTTTAAGATGTGGTCTTAAAACTTCCAGCCCAGCATACATAGCATCAGAACACATTAAAAGTTCAGGAATATAATACTCTTCTTCTTCATATAATTTTCCTGCCTTATCCATACCCTTTGCAAGTCCATTTGCTATTCCATCATAAGCTTCAAAATTATTTTCTATAAATTTTTTTGCTGAATCTACAGCTAATTCATCATCCATATCTACTACTGATGATGAAAGTTCTTCTAATAAATCTTTTTTTAAATCTGACATTTAAATTCCTCCTAAATTAACCTACGCTTTTATGTCGCCAAAATTCCCCAATTTTTATTATCTTGTCCTATTAACATTTTACTCTATTGTGATAATTACTTTAAATTCAAATTTCAAATAGTAACTATATTTTCTATAGTTTATTTATATATATTAACTTTTTTGAAAAACTTAATTTGAATATTTTTATATAAAGCTGACAATAATTTATAACAAAACCTTAAGGAGGATTCTTTTTTAATGAAAAGGACTAATAAGCACAACACACACAAAAAAATATATATATCTTTAATCTCTATATCTCTCTTTATGATGTCATTTTTATATTTATTTTACTTTAAAGATAACTTTTCTGTCTTTAATGATCAAAACAAGCCTGAAAAGAAAATAACGGACTATACTATAAATGTACACTTCCTTGAAAAAGAAAAAAAACTTTATGGTAAAGAAAGTATTAATTTTTTTAATAATTACAATAAACCCTTAAATAAATTAGTCTTTCATCTATATGCTAAAGGTTTTAATAATAAAGATACTGCTCCTTCTATAGATCAAGATTTTGAAAATTCATCTACTGATTCTTTGGGAAATATAAAAATAAAGTCAGTGCATATAGATAACAAATCTATTAATTTCACTACTAATAATCAAATTTTAAAAATATCTTTAACTCCCTTACTAAAACCAAAAAAAAATCTTAAAATAGATATAGACTTTGAACTTACAATTCCCAATGGAAGAGATAGATTAGGATATTTTAATGATCAATATTCCATTACTAACTGGTACCCTATATTATCTATCTTTGATGAAAAGACAGGAACATGGGATGAAAATTCATTTTATAAAATAGGAGAGTCAAATCATAGTTCAATCTCTAACTATTGTATAAACTTGACTGTTCCTAAGAACATGATAGTAGTATCTAGTGGAAAAACTATTTCGGAAACCCCTAACAATGAAACTAAAAAACTAAATATTATTTGTTCTAAATCAAGAGATTTTGTACTATTCATGAGTCCTTATTATAAGAAAATCAGCAAAAAAATTAACAATACAACTATAAACAGTTATTACTTAGAATATAATAAGGAATCAGAAATAAATAAAGATAAAAAAGGATTTATTTTATGTCCTAAATACATATCTCAAAGATTACTTTCTCTTTGTATGAATTCTTTTAAATATTTTAATGAAAAATTTGGTTCATATAATTATACTGAATTAAACATAGTAGAAAGTTATCTAACGGGTGGTGCTATGGAATATCCTCAAGTAATCCAAATGGGTAATTATACAAGAATTCCCATTAGAAATTATAGCTTAAATGAATGGTTAAATACAGAAAATTTAATATGCCCTCTTTGGATCGATGAAGCTATAGTTCATGAAACTGCCCATCAATGGTGGTACTCAATGGTTGGAAATAATGAATTTAAAGAACCTTTTTTAGATGAAAGCTTAGCTGAATTTTCTACAAGAATGTTTTTTAAAAAAAATTATCAAAATATAACTCGAAAAAAAGCTATTCCAGCCCTAACTAAAGAAAATTTTTTAACCTCTCCCCCCATATCTTCAAGTGTAAACCACTTTAATAACTGGAGAGATTATAGTCAAATAATTTATAATAAAGGTGCATTATTGTTAGAAAGCCTTACAGAAGATTTAGGTGAAGAAAAGGTATTCACCATATTAAATGAATACTTTTATGAACATAAATACAAAATTGCTACTATAAAAGATTTTTTAGATATAGTTGAAAAAAATAGTAATAAAAAAATACGAAAAAAGTTAGATTTAATATTAAAATAGTAAATATTAAAATTTCTCCGTGTTATTATTATAATTTTTAGAAAATTAAGGTATTTTAAAGGAGTTTAGAACCTTTTATAGAATATATTTATAGAATATTGAAATATATTCTAACATTCTATAAATATGATAATTAATACTCATTTTTATAAATATTTTATTTACTTTTGGGGGATGATTTTTTGAATTACACTTTATCAAATTTGGGATATTTAAAAAGTAAAAAAACATTATTAAAAAAACTATCTAATAGTATTTTAAAAGCTACAAATATAAGTAATTTATTTTATTTTCTTTGTAAATTTTTTGCTATTTTAACTGATAGTAAATTAGTTCAAGGTGTATTAACTATTGATGATGATAACTATCTAATAAATGAATTTGATTCTAAAAATTCTAATTTTGAAAAAACCCATAGTCGAAAAAATTATATAAATTCTAAAACATTAAAAAAAGTTGATTCTGATATCAATGAAATTCTTAATATTATACATAAAAAATTTATTAATTTAAAAAATCCTGTGTCTTATAAAGAACTATATATTAATAACATTTGTACGTCCTATAACGAAAAATTTAAGGATTATCATTTTATACCTGTATACATAGAAAATTCTATGTATGGTTTCTTAATAATCCAAAGTGATATTAATCACTATTTAACTAATGACATAATTAGATATATAACGGAGTTAATATTACTTCAAGCATCTAATACATTGACTAATATATATAAAAAAGATTCTTCGACTTATATAAATGATAATATTTGTGATACTGAACAACTTATATCTAATATTTTAGGCAAGCCATCTAGTATTATATGTATAACTACTATAGACGGATATATCACATTTTGTAGCAGGAATTCTGAAGAAATTTTAGGTTATCCGAGTAATTTTTTAGTAGGGAAAAGACTTTTTCCTTTAATTCATAAGGACTATAAAGAAGAATTTATACAAAAATACAAAAAAACCTTAATAGATAATATAAACAACTATGCTGAAATTCTTTTCAAATGCTATGACGGCACTTTTACTAAGGTAAAGATGTCGCCAAAATGTATATTAGATGTACATAAAAACATTGTTGGCATAATGTTTACAATTTCTACTGTTAATAATTCATTAAAAAATACTCAACCTATTAACTTTCAGAACAATAAATTATTAGATTTAAATCCCTTTGGAATTTTTATGACCAAAAATGGCATTATAACACATAGCAATAAAATGGGACTAAATCTTTTAAATATTAATGACGTAGAACAATGTTTAAATAAATCTATATATGATTTTTTTGATTTAGCTGAAGATTATCATAGAAATTATAACGAAAAACAAGTATTTTTATTTGATAATACCTATGCAGATTGTTTAGGCAAAAAAGTTATAAGAAAAAGGGATGGCAAACCCTACTACTTGGAAACTTTATCTTTTACTACTAATGGAATTCCTACTGGTTATATACTTATTCTTATAAAAAACATAGAAAATGTATATAACTCTCAATATACAGAAGAACTATACAAAAAAATAGAAGAAAAAACTACATTATTAAATAAAACAATAGAATATGATAAATTACGTTCAGAATTTTTTGCTAATATATCTCATGAACTAAGAACTCCTATTAATGTTATTTATTCCGCCTTACAACTTTTAAACATAAACTTGTCTTCTGTTTTGCCAGATTATGAAGACTCCGACATTTTCAACAAGAGAATCTTAATAATACAACAAAATTGTTTTAGGTTAATTAAATTAATCAATAATTTAATTGATTCTACTAGAATAGATGCTGGATTTTATCAATTAACTTTTTCTAAATGCAATATTATATCTATAATTGAAGATATAACTCTTTCTGTATGTGATTATGTTGAAAACAAAGGAATAAAATTAATTTTCGATACTGATATTGAGGAAAAATACACCTACTGTGACATTGAAAAAATTGAAAGAATAATGCTTAACTTAATTTCAAATGCAGTAAAGTTTACAGATAAGGGTGGAAGTATTTTTGTAAATTTACACAACAAAGGTACATACCTCCTAATTTCCATTGAAGATACTGGAGTAGGTATCCCTAAAGAAAAATGTAACACTATTTTTCAACGTTTTGTACAAGTAAATTCAACTAGAAAAAGAGAGGGTGAAGGTAGTGGAATAGGACTTAGTTTAGTTCGGTCATTAGTGGAAATGCATAGTGGAAACATATGGGTGGAAAGTAAACTTAATAAAGGAACTACCTTTACCATTCAATTACCTTATTGCGTAGATCCAAACACTTTTATTAACAAAAACACCAATAATACTATAAATATTAACTATTCAAATCACCATGTAGGTAATTTAAATAATACAAATTCTGATGCTATAAAAATAGAATTCTCAGATATATAAATCTTTACAATAGTTATAAAAAAGGGGCTGTCGCACTAAAAAATAGTGCGACAGCTTTTTGCGTAAAAAATAAATCTCCCACTCGAAAGAGTGAAAGATTTATAGTAAAA